>NZ_JBQRUM010000015.1:0-113802 GCF_053485795.1 Thalassotalea ganghwensis | reverse complement strand
GCAAGAGAAAGTGCTGTTGTTAATTGCAAAAGAAAAGGCTCCTGAATAAATTCAGAAGCCTTTATAAACTAACCAGTTGATCGGTCAATGGATCATTAAATATTTCTTAACTGATCGGCATTAAGCAATAATGCTGGCCTTTTTAATGTTCTCGATCACGCGAATTAGAACATGCTTTTCATTATCGTAAAGAATAAAATCGATAAACCAGCACCGACTGGTAGCGTGATCACCCAAGAAACAACGATGTTGCCAACAACACCCATATTGATTGCAGCAATACCTCTTGCCATTCCAACCCCTAATACAGCACCAACTAAGGTTTGGGTTGTTGAAATAGGAAGGCCTGTTCCTGACGCGATTACCACAGTACATGCTGCAGCAAGTTCAGCAGCAAAACCTCGGCTTGGTGTTAAGTGTGTAATTCCTTTACCAATCGTTGCGATAACTCGATGTCCAAATAATGCCAAACCTGCAACAATACCAAAGCCACCTAACGGAAGAATCCACCACGCTAATGGCGCTTTCTTAACAATCTCACCACCGTTATCAACAATACTCACTACAGCAGCTAATGGCCCAATAGCGTTAGCAACGTCATTTGAACCATGAGCAAACGCCATACAACATGCAGTTACCACCATTAAGACAGCAAATACCTTCTCAACATTAGCGTAGTGCATTGTTTTATCTGCTTTTTCATCAAACTTAATACGATTGATAAATACCTTACCAATGATGGCAACGATAACTGCTACACCAATCGCTAAGAAATAATCATGCGGAGAAGCGATATCCAAACCGACGTGCTTTAAGCCCTTTTTAATGGTCACCAGTGACAATACAAAACCGGCTAAGAACATATAAAATGGCACATAGCGTCGGGCATTTTCTAATGGCTTATCGGTATCGAAAATGAGCTTTTGCGCACTGTTAAAAATAACGAAAGCGATAACACCAGAGATGAGCGGTGTTACGATCCAGCTACCAACGATACCACCAACTTTTGCCCACGCTACTGTATCAAAACTGACCCCAAAAGCGGCAAAACCAATGATTGCGCCTACAATTGAGTGAGTGGTTGATACTGGCCAACCTAATATCGAAGCCACTAACAACCAGCTTGCAGCCGCTAATAGTGCCGAGATCATACCAAAGACAAGTAGTTCTGGCGTATCGACAAAGTAAGAAGCATCGATAATGCCCTTACGAATGGTAGATGTTACTTCACCACCCGCTAAATAGGCACCAGCAAACTCAAAAATCATTGCGATGATAATCGCTTGCTTGATGGTTAATGCTTTTGAACCAACCGATGTCCCCATCGCGTTTGCAACATCATTGGCACCAATACCCCATGCCATAAAAAAGCCGACAATAGCGGCAAGCATGACTAAAGTTGAGCCATGTGAGATTAAAATTTCCATTAGCTAAACCCTTATTTCCTAGCCAGTAATATTTCTAATCGAGCACCGACTCTTTCGGCTAAATCAGCTAGGTCTCCTACCCAATCGATAATTTGATATAAGAACATGACATCAATAGGATTCATATCTGACTCAATAGCTAATAAGTCTTTACGAATCGTAATTTGAAGTGAATCAGTTTCATCTTCAATTTCATCAAGCTGATGAATAATTTTATCAACGAGTTCTACTTCTCTACCGCGAAATCCAGTTTCTAATAGTGCATCCAATTCATTTACCGCTTCAGCTGCTTTTCCAACCGCTTCAATATTACGTTGAACATAGACAGCAAACTGCTCTTGTAAAGCTTCGGGTATCGCTAGATTACGACCTAAAATGCGGCCAGCAATATCTTTCGCTTTGTTAGCAATTTTATCTTGTTGTGATAAAAGCTCTAACAAATCTGCGCGATCAACAGGCATAAACAAACCACCAGGTAACTCTAACCTAAGTTGTCTTTTTAATGCGTCTGCATCACGTTCGTACTTTGAAATTTTTGTTCTTATTTTGCCAGCTGTAGACCAATCTTGAGCATGAACTGCTTCAAAAAAAGGAACAAGCTGCTGCGAACACTTATTCACCATTCGAATGTGTTTTTCTAATGGCTTGATAGGTGATTTAGCAAATACACCTAAAATTGAATTTCTGGTCATAATGTTATTTCCAGGTTTATGATTTTTCGTTTCTTTGCGCGGCGGATATTAACTTATTTAGCCCACAGATAAAACGACTTTTATTGCAATCTGATTAATAAACGGCAAAAAGATTGTTAGAGCAACAATTAAGCTATTCCAACAATCTTTTGTTTTTTATAAGATTTAACTATAGGCGAATATACCTGCTACATTAGATCTTTTTTTATGTCATCCGACGTTATATGGCGAATATCTTTACCTTTTACAAAGTAAATGATGTATTCACAGATGTTTTGACAACGATCGCCAATACGCTCCAACGCCCTTGCTGACCAAATAACACTCATGATTTGTGGAATACTGCGTGGTTCTTCCATCATATATGTCATCAATTGACGTAATAACGCTTCATATTCGCGATCAATCCTAATATCACTCTGATGCGTTTCTATCGCCGCTTCTGCATCCATACGAGTAAATGCATCAAGCGTCGCTTGCATCACTTCGAGTACTTTGCGTCCCAAGTTTTCCAAATTAATCAACAAGTCTTGTTGTTTACTTGAAAAGCTCTCAAGCGCTACCTGAGTAATTTTTTGTGCCTCATCGCCAATACGCTCTAAATCCGCTATGGTTTTGACGATCGCCATAATCAAGCGAAGATCACCCGCCGCAGGTTGTCGTTTAGCGATAATTCTTGTACATTCATCATCAATACTGACTTCCAAATTATTGACCTGATAATCATTAGCATTAACTTTTTTTGCTAACTCTTCATCCGAGTTATGTACTGCTTCTAAGGCATCAGTCAGTTGCTTTTGTACTAAGCCGCCCATTTGCATGACATGGTTAATTACACGTTCTAAATCTTCATTAAACTGGCCAGAAATGTGACGGCCAATATTTACATTATCCATAAAAATCTCCCATTAACCGGTTAGGTTTAGCCGTAACGACCAGTAATATAGTCTTCAGTTTTCTTTTTAGCTGGTGTAGTAAACAAGGTATTTGTATCGCTATACTCAATCAAATCCCCCATATACATAAACGCCGTTTGGTCTGAAACACGTGCCGCTTGTTGCATGTTATGAGTAACAATAACAACAGTAAATTGTTTCTTAAGGTCATTAATCAATTCTTCAATGGTCAGTGTTGATATCGGATCTAGCGCTGACGTAGGTTCATCTAATAATAACACTTCAGGTTCAATGGCAATCGCTCGCGCGATAACCAAACGCTGTTGCTGACCACCTGATAAACCTAAGGCACTCTCGTGCAAGCGATCTTTTACTTCGTTCCAAAGCGCGGCACTTTTAAGTGCTTGCTCAACCTTTTCATCCAAGACGCGGCGGTTATTTTCACCCATAATGCGCAAACCATAAATCACATTTTCATAAATACTCTTAGGAAATGGATTCGGGCGTTGAAACACCATGCCGACTTTACGACGAAGCGCTGCAACATCAACATGTTTGCCGTAAATATTTTCGCCATTTAAGTTAATCTCACCTTCAATACGACAAATATCAACCAAATCATTCATACGGTTAATACAACGCAATAAAGTTGATTTACCACAACCACTTGGACCGATAAAAGCTGTGACTTGCCCTTTAGGAATAGACATGGAGATATTTTGCAGTGCTTGTTTTTCTCCATAGTATAAATCAAGGTTCTTAATCTCTAATGCCACTTGCTCTGGTGACAAATTGTTTAAGTCTAACTTATTTCCCGGCTCTAAAATGTTTTTTGGGCTAACAGAAATCATAATTTTCTCTTTAAACTTTTTTAAACTTTAGCTGTTCGAATTACCAATATCAGTAAAACTGATTAGTGTTCCAACATGCGATATTTTTCACGTAATCGATTTCGAATAGAAATCGCCGTCATGTTTAATGCAACAATGATGGTAACAAGTAGTAAAGCGGTTGCATAAACTAAGGGTCTTGCCGCTTCAACGTTCGGACTTTGGAACCCCACATCATAAATGTGGAAACCTAAATGCATAAACTTACGATCAAGATGTAAAAATGGGAAGTTGCCATCGAGCGGTAAGTTAGGTGCCATTTTAACAACACCAACTAACATTAGTGGCGCTACTTCACCAGCAGCTCGTGCAATCGCAAGAATGATCCCTGTCATAATCGCTGGACTTGCTATCGGTAAGATTATACGCCAAAGCGTTTCTGCTTTAGTGGCCCCTAAAGCTAAGCTGCCGTGGCGCATCGCTGATGGGATACGGGCTAAACCTTCCTCGGTTGATACAATCACAACTGGCAATGTTAATATTGCTAAGGTAATCGCAGACCACATAACCCCTGGTGTACCAAACGTAGGGCTAGGCAACGTTTCTGGGTAAAATAATTGGTCTAAGGTACCACCCACCATATAAACGAAAAAGCCTAAACCAAAGACACCGTAAACAATCGATGGTACACCAGCAAGGTTAATTACCGCGATACGCAATAATCTTGTAAGGGCATTTTTCCCCGCATACTCATGCAAGTAAATCGCTGCAACAACGCCTAGTGGAGAAACAATCACGGTCATTAACAATACCATTAAAACCGTACCAAAAATCGCAGGAAATACCCCACCTTCAGTATTTGCTTCGCGCGGGTCTCCACCGATAAAATTACCAATTTGCGATAAAAACATACCGATTTTATCAAACGTTCCCATTTGGTTGTTGAACGATATCTTTAAGATATGTTCAAAACCTATGGTTACTTTCGTACCGTCCATTGCTCGCACGACTAACTGATCACGTGATACTTTCTCTCGTAAGCTCATTAACTCAGCTTCAAGTTTTTGATAGTCATTTTTAAGCGCGGTTACTTCGTCATTGATTTCACGTTCACGCTCTGCCGTTAAGCTATTTTCTAAACGGTACTTTCGCTCTTTAAGACGTAAACGTTCTATTTGATAGTTAATTGCCCCTATATCGACTTTTTGTAACTCTTCTATTTGGTCTTGAAACGCTTCAACACGCTCAAGCATCTGAGGCATCTCAGTAAGTGATACCGGTTTACCTTCTAAAATGATATCTTCAATAAAGCCATAAAAGTTTCCGTTAGTGCGACGCTCTATCACCACTAAAGATTCTGGCGTAGACATATCCGTAATTTGCGGTACCAAAATCCAGCGAAAATCTAAACTAACCAATTCACGGTTACCCGTTTTGACTAAATAACGGTCAACCATTTCTTCGTCTGGATCTAAGTTAAGATCCAAATGATTTAATTGACTTGCCGGTATCTGCTCTCTGTCATATATCTCACCAATAACCGTTAACGATTTACCATTCTCGTCCACCATATCAAATTGATATAAATCGGCTGGCCAAAAATATGATAAACCGCGAGATGCAATTAACCACAATAAACCAATAACTGAAATCAAACTGATACTAACGCCACCAGCAGACAACCAAATCCATGGGGAACCAGATTTAAACCACTTATTCATTGTTTAGTTCCTCACCTTATAACGAGCTATATTTTTCACGTAATCGCTGACGAACAAACTCAGCAAGCGTGTTAAAAACAAATGTAAATACAAACAGCACAAACGCCGCTAAAAATAAGATACGGTAATGTGAACTGCCAACCTCTGACTCTGGCATCTCAACAGCGATATTCGCCGATAATGTGCGCATCCCTTGGAATAAGCTCCAATCAAGTATTGGCGTATTACCTGTCGCCATTAGTACAATCATCGTCTCACCAACAGCTCGGCCTAAGCCCATCATTATTGCTGAAAATATCCCTGGACTTGCCGTGAGCAACACGACTTTAATTAACGTTTGCCAAGGTGTTGCACCTAAGGCCAACGAGCCACTGGTAAGATGTTTAGGTACACTGAAGATTGCATCTTCTGCCATCGAAAATATCGTTGGAATGACTGCAAACCCCATCGCTATACCAACCACTAAAGAGTTACGTTGATCAAAATCTATACCTAAGTCATTTGTAATATATTGACGCACATCGCCACCAAATAGGTAGGTTTCGAGCAAAGGTGATAAAGCAAAAGCCGCATAGGCTGCAATAATCATTGCAGGTATCAACAAAATGGGTGCTAACGTTTCTGGGATTTTAAGCTTGAATTCTCTAGGTAACCTGAACCAAACATAGGCAGTGATAAACACCGATAATGGCAAAAACAGCAACAACAGTGCAACAGCTGGCAAATACTTTTCAATTAGCGGCGCTAACCATAACCCAGCTAAAAAGCCTAAGATTACTGTCGGCAATGCTTCCATAATTTCAATGGTTGGTTTAACTTTTTTACGCATCGCTGGTGTCATAAAATAGGCGGTATAAATCGCAGCCGTTAACGCAATCGGCACAGCGAACAACATTGCGTAGAGTGCCGCTTTTATCGTACCAAATGAAATCGGTACTAAAGAGAACTTCGCTTCAAAATCATCAGAGCCTGAAGTTGACTGCCAAATGTACTCTGGTTCTGGGTAACCTTCATACCAAACTTCTTGCCAAAGTGCTTTCCAGGTAACTTCTGGATGCTCATTTTCAACATTATATAATGCTAACTGCTGATCTTTTAGCATCAGCAACGCATCCGCGCGTGGAGAAATAACGATATTGAGTGGCGCTTTATCCGCTATTTTACCTTGCCACAATTCAGCCTCACTGGTGGTATAAAAAACCCCAAGTTGCCCCGATGCTGTCATGGTATAAAAACTTTTGCGATACTGCTCGGTATAAATAGCGGTGATCGCTTCACTATTCGCTGCAGCAAACGTTCTAACTTGTTTAAATTCACGATCGCCATTTTCTGTGGCGATCTCAAACCACTGACTCACCTGACCATTGCTGTCACCTAGCAACAATGAACTACCGCCAGATAACAGGGCCATGCTGGTTATTTCTGCTGGTTTAGCTTTTCCACGATTGAGTTTCGGCGCAATAATGGTTTTTAACTCAACCTCTTCGTCATCGGTTAAATCGAAAACTTTTACTTGATTACCCGAGCGAACAAATGCCATTTGCAAGTCTGGCGTTACCAATAATTCATTAACCTTTTTTACTTGTTCTGCAATGGTTTGATAAACGATTTCATGGCTAGGATCATAATTAAAATCATCTTCAGCTATCAATGTCGTCTTAATTAAACGATAGTCATCGGTAAAGGCTACAAATACTGCTTTTTCATCGTTCATGGCGAACGAAGCTAGTCGTAACGACTCACCATCAGCATCAACGTTAATAAACTCTTCGCCCAATGGCCACACTAAATTAGGTAAAATGGTACGTTTACCGTCTTCAAACTGAGCGATAAACTTGGGTGCGAGTAACTTAACTTTTCCTGATTCAGCTACCAATAATTTCTTATCAATACCAATATTGACCACTTGTTCAAGTGCATATTCACTATCGAGTAGATCTTGAGAGTAGCTTTTATCACCGATTTGATATTCATCACTCGCCTTTAATTGATAATAATCAACTTGCCCTTCAGAGGAAATGACATACGCGAGTTCTTTCAATTCATCAATACCTATGGTTGACGGTGTTGACGAAGATTGAATCGAAAATTTATGTTCTTGCTCTACAGTTGCATCAGCAAAAATAGGTTCGATCACATACAACAAATAAAGAAATATCAGCACTAACGTAAATAGCACACTAACCCCACCCAGGGTAATGAGCCATCTCGCCAAGGTATTTTTCAACTGCCTAGGGCCAGCTGACTTTAACGCAATTGTCACTTCAACATCCTAAAAAATAGTTTTTTAACGACTGCGGAGATTATAAGACAGTTATGTGACACTTTTGTGACAGCGTGACTTTTTATGTCCAAATTAATAATGGTAAAAATGTAATTCAAACCGCGAAATTATTGATGATAAAAGCTTTTCTCAGGATTATTTCTGCGTTATAAATGGGTAACAAATCATCTAATACCTATTGAAATAAAACGTTTATTCAATGGCTATAATTCGCAGACGATAAGGTGTGATGCGCTTAAAAGAGTCTAATAACACACAAGGATATAGTAATGAGCATTGAACAACTCATGTCAAAAGACTTAATTACCATGAATATTGATGATGACTTAGCTTTAGCTAAGCAACTTTTTGATAAACATAAAATTCATCATATATTAGTACTCAATGGAAAAGAGCTTGCTGGCATCATTACCGATAGAGATCTCTACAAACACCTCAGCCCTTACATAGGTACAAGTAAAGAAACACCTCGAGATACTTCTTTGCTGAACAAGAAAGTGCACTTAATCATGAGTCGCGATTTGGTGACAACAACACCTGATTGTAATATCAATCAAGCCGTATTGTTATTTCATCAACACCATATATCTTGCTTACCGATAGTCGACGATAATTATCATGCTCAGGGGATCATCACATGGAGAGATGTTTTAAAAGTTGTCGCACTTCAATACCTTAAAAATTTGAAAGCAAACGGTTCAAAGCCTCGGTAACAAGTTATTACTTAATTTAAACGCTTTTGAACATTTGTTAAAATATATTTTTTGAGTGAGATATTACTAATATGGCTCAAGCCTTTTAATAATTGGAGTAGAGATAAGTTTACTGATAATCACAATTGTTACTTTTAACGCAATTAATCTTCGTGCTATAGTTTATTAACATTAATCATACATATCGAATTATGCCAATATCTGAACAAGAACTTCATCATTTAGAGCAGCTTGGGCAAGAAATCAATGCTTGCCTGACAACGATTTTTAATGGCCTACCTAATGACGCAAGAACGATCAAAGGGCTAAGTCAGTTAATTGGCTACAACAACTCTAATTGCCAACGCTTGTTAAAAGCATTATCGATTAAAAACGATGGAATAAACGTAATTACTGCCCTGCCTGGTGTCGCAGCATTAGAAGAATTTTCATTAAAATCAAAAACGCATATTAATGATAATCTACATGAGCACTTTTCTCATTTAGTACAAGAGTTTGCTGACACATTAAAAGCATCAGGTAAAAGTCACGCGAAGCTGAAAAGCTTATTACAACCAAAAGTGATTAAGGTAGGAGCATCATCCCCATCAAAAACCTGTAAGCGTGAAAACTTATATTACGCTGCGAAAGATTTATTAGGCGCATCTATAGACCATATTTTTTGCGGTCACATCTTAACCATAAACACCTTTGAGGATGAATACTTGCATGAAATTGCCATGATTTCTAAGCAAGGGGTTTACCGAAACAAGCACGCTTTACCCTGCTTACTGCATTATTCTCACCCTCACCCCAGTCAATTTAATGGGCCTGAGCTTATCACAAGTGATAGTCGTTTGGATAAGCAACGCTTCAATATCGGCATCGTTGATGAGTATTCATCAAAAGATCTTAATCAAGCCTACAATCGTTTTTCACCAAGCAACCTTGGGTTAATATTTGACGATTTAAATAATCAGGGCAGGCCCTTCGATGCGACATTCCTAATGAGTAACCCTGATGAATTGGTTAATCCTTTAGTAAACCGCAGCCAATGCAGTTCAACATTTTTAACTGTTAAAAGTCCTACTAAAAAGTTGACGATGATGGTCTTTTTAGAGCGCAAAATAGATATGCGCAGTAGTGTTAGTGTCGGTTGTTATTTAAGTAATGAAAAAGTTGAAGACAAGCGCCTAAGAGATGCCGATATCAGCTATGAGCAAATGAGTAACACCCCTGATGTTAAAATTGTTAATCTCAATTCCTTACCTGACAATAGCAAAGATAAAGCACTAGCTAACTATATGTTTCAATATGCAGATTTAGATAGTCAGGATTTTGTTTGTTATCTTATCGAAGTTAATTACCCTATCTGGTCGTCTACGTATCGCATCTACTTCGACCACGTATAGAAAGGCAGTGAAATCAAACAGTGCTAATTTTAACAATATTGAATTGGTATTAAAGGCAAAATTTTTCAATAATAATTAAAGTTGGTGGCTTAAAAAGAGTGAATTTAAAAAACTAGCATTTAGCCAGCTTTTTAAATTCTTAACGATAAGTACTATGTTAGTACATCAAAGAAAACAGTCTACGACGGTATTGACTTGCTAAAGGATCTCCTTCCGGTAATTGCTTTAATACGTCTAACAATAACTGCTTTGCTTCGCCCTGATCACCATTAGTGCTGACAATGGAAAATAATAACGCTAACGCCTCTTCATTGCGATTAACTTGACTATATTGCACCGCGAGTTTCTTTTTTAAATCGGTATCTTCTGGCGTTTGTACCAATTGTTGTTCCAGAGCGTTAATTTCTGGAGAGTCGGCTGCTTGCTGCGCTAATTCCAACTTAGCAACAATACTGTGATAGACACTATCTTGGTCAACCATTTTCACAGTTGCGAGCAATGTTTCTGCCTCTGCTAACTTTCCTAACTCTACACTGACGTCTGCGAGTACTAGGGTGATGTCTGCACGTTCCCCTGCTAGCTGATGCGCTTGTATGGCAGCTGTATATGCTTCATTAGCTTGCCCTTGTGCTAAATGCTCTCTGGCTTGTTCAAGTAAATTGTCTTCAAGTTTGGGCAAATGAGCTTCTAAAAATGTGTTGATCATTTCTTCCGTTTGAGGACCTGATATACCATCAATTGGTTGGCCATCTTTAATCACCACAGCAGTAGGCAGCGCTTGCAGACCAAATTGTGCTGCGATTTGTTGCTGAGCAGCACAATCGACAGTTGCTAACACTATGTGGTCAGTAAAACTTGCGGTTTTCTCAATCAATGCATCTTTTAGCGCTATACTTTCTGGTACCTGCTCTGCCCAAAAAGCGACTAAAACGAGTGTTTGTTTTGACTGCTCTAAAATAACCTGTTGAAAATTTTCAATCGTTAACTCAATAGGGTGCTTTATCACGCTAGCGTCCATTAATTAATTTATTTGTTTAAGATTTGGGGGCATTTAATAACGAAACAAGGTAAAAAGATCAAATTATAGCGTTTCTTTTTCGCCGAGTTACTTTTATATTGAATAGAGCTAACTACCGATAATTAGCTATTGAGAATGATAATTGGGGCGATGAGTGAGAATATTTCTACTATATTCTGTATTAGTTACAGCATTATCTAGCGGTGATGTTCTTGCTCGTGCTCAAACTGTCACCTATTGTGTCGATCCTGATTGGGCACCATATGAATCGATTGTTGATGGTCAACATCAAGGAATATCGAAACTATTTTTAGCATTAATAGAACAAAAGTCGCCACTTACGTTTCAGTTAGTGCCTACGCAAAACTGGCAACAAACGCTTGATTATGCCAAACAAGGGCTGTGTGACATACTGCCAATGTTAAACAGCAGCGAAGAAAGACAAAAATTTCTTAGCTTCAGTAACGATTACTTTCGAGCCCCCAACGTATTGTATGGTCATTATGATCAGCCGATCATAGGCAATCTATCAGGGTTATCCTCACAAACGATTGCTGTCGTTAGCGGTTATCGTTTACATCAACATTTACTCGACAATTTCGCTGGTGCTAACATTGTCGCGGTTTCAAATGGTCTCGAAGGTCTAAAACTGGCTAACAACAAAAAGGTAGATTACTTTGTTGGCTCTTTTCACTCATCTAACCGACTAATCGAACAACACAATCTAAGCGACATAAGGATCACCGGCATTGCAACCTTAGAAGATCAACTGCGAATTGGTGTAGGTAAAGGAAAAGAACACCTTCTCCCGATAATTAATCAAGCGATTGAAAAGATTACCCCTGAAGAGCGAGTAGAAATATTTAACTTTTTAAAATCAATAAAAATCGTAGAACGTGCAAATTATAAAGCGGCCATGCAAGTGGCGTTAGTTTTCTTAATTATCACCGCATTGCTTACCTTTAGGTATGTCAAACTGAGCATTTACGGAAAGCTGCTTTCTCAAAAAAATAAGGTACTTGAACAGCTTCACAGTGAACTGGACAGCAAAAATAAACAACTGACCGAACTCGCCATGCGTGATCCTTTGACAAAACTTTTTAATCGCGCTCATCTGAGCACAATAATAGATCAACAATTAAAGTTGGTCTCTCGTTATGATAAAGACGCGTGTATGTTAATGATTGATGTCGATGACTTTAAAAAAATTAACGATAGATTCGGTCATGAGCATGGCGATCAAGTACTGATTGAAATAGCTAATACCTTATCCGCCATCGCTCGTGATACCGATACCGTTGCCCGGTGGGGAGGTGAAGAATTTGTTGTTATTTGTCCTGAGTCTACAATTGAGCAAGCCAATAATTTAGCCAAACGCTTTCAGAACGCATTGAAGGTTGCAGCGACAGAGAAAGTAAACAATATTACTTGCAGTATTGGTATTGCTAAATTAGATAACGATAGTAGCGCTAGCGATTGGTTTAAACGTGCAGATCAAGCTATGTATCAAGCCAAAAGCACTGGTAAGAACAGTATTCAATTAATGTAGTCTCGAAAGCTCAACACGCTCTAAATACTTATTCGAAAAATCTGAGCCCCTACATTGCATACAATATAAAAAGAACATAAACTCAATGTTTCTCAGTGAATGAAATTAAAGGACTAAAATTAAAGGACTAAAAATGAAATATAGACGTTACCCCCTGATTACAGTACTTTTTGTTGTTCTCGCTTTTCTAAAAATAAACACGACACACGCCGAAGCGTATATTGAATGCTATAAATGCTCATCAACCGAAACAAAATGGTCAGCTGATGCATGGGCCCAAAAAAATGTAACACAGAGTGAAGCCGATAGAAGAATTTACAAAGACGTACATATAATCGACTTATACTATAGGTCAATCACATCCTATCAAGTAAGCCTTAGAACGCAACCTAAGCCGCCACCATCTAATCCGTTCCCCCCTATTTATGTGCCTGACTCTCGATTAATCACGACACCAAGTCACCTAATAGCCGAGATTAACGACTTAAAAAATGCCTTACAGGCCGTTAAAGAAGAAGCGGAGTCACTGACTATTCCAAAAACTATTCTCGCCAATGCTTGGGAGTCGGTTAATTGTGCTTATTGTACAAATCAGATAAATGATTACGTAAATCAGCAAACTGCTGGAAAAATCGCTACCGCACAACATGTTCTTGAACATTTTATCCTTATGTTTGGGCTGATTAATACCAGTACTCCAGATACGTATATAATTCCATTAGAAGCAGGTGGTAAAATTATAGTCAAAGTAAAAATCACCAACGCTCCGATTCAAATTGATGTTAAAGTACTGAATTATATTGACATTGATAATAATAGTGTACCGCCTTCCAGTTCAAAGCTAAAAAACATGCGTATACGAGTTACCAGTAAAGAAAACGCTAATGTGATAAATGGCTATATCAATGTATTTTCATTGCATATTCCAGAGCAAACGGGTACGGCAACAATAACCGATTGTCCTATTGGTCCTGATGGTATTTCACCTGAATGTCCAATTGATAAAAAAGACAAAGGCTCGAATAACTAGCGCTACTCATAGCAGTATATTTCTCGTTTAGTAGGTACTTGGGAGGAATTACAAAGTATCATGAACAATGTTGAGTTATTCCAAATGAGCAAATGCACATGCTACTAACACGAAAAATGTTCATTGCTCATTTGATTAAACACAGGGCTGACGCTAAAAGTCGTGCATGTTAACTGCTTTTTAATCGTTGCATTTATGATGAAAGATTAATACGAAACTTCAAAGCCCAGTTTTTACTCTAACTGGGCAAGACATTAATATTTCCAGTAATTGATTTAAATATTTTTCAACAGCTCACGAGCAATAATGACTTTTTGGATTTCACTCGTTCCCTCATAAATTGAAGTCACCCTAACATCTCGAGCAAAACGCTCTAATGGATATTCTTTAATGTAACCAGCGCCACCCATTAGCTGTAAAGCATCGTAACAAGCCTTGTTGGCTTTCTCTGCAGCAAATAACTTCGCCATAGAAGCTTGCATACCAAAAGGTTGTCCTTGCTCTTTAGTGTAGGCCGCTTGCATTAACAACAATCGAGCAGCTTCTAATTCAGTGTAACGTTCAGCAAGCACCCATTGCAGGCCTTGGAAATTTGCCAACGGTTGTCCAAACTGCTGACGCTCAGTTAAGTGTTGACGCGCGTAATCCATCGCTGCTAACCCAATACCTAATGCAAGTGATCCGATCCCGATTCGCCCACCAGCCAGCTCACCAACGGCAACAGCAAAGCCTTTATTAAGCTCGCCCATCAAAGCTGATGCTGGAACTCGACAGTTTTCAAAATGCACTTCATTGGTTGGAGATGCCTTCTGCCCCATTTTGTCTTCTGGTTTTGCCACATTAATTCCTGGTGTATTCGCTTCCACCAAGAAACATGAAATGCCCTTGCCTTTTTTAGCAGACGGATCAGTCACCGCCCAAACCACAAATAAATCAGCAAAGCTTGCACTTGTGATATAAAGTTTACTACCGTTTATAATATAGTCATCGCCGTCTTTTACCGCTGATGTTTTCATCCCCGCAGGATCAGAACCGGCACCATTTTCTGTTAAACAAAATCCTCCAGCGCGATACTCGCCGCCGCACAGCCTAGGTAAATAGGTTTGTTTTTGTTCTTCACTGCCGACCGCTTGAATCACTTCAGCGACCATATTAGTAACAGAAGTTGTCACCGCAGTAGATGCACAAGCTTTAGCCAATTCAGTTATTGCTAGACTAAATGCGACAGAGCCAGCTTCCACTCCACCGTATTCCGCTTTAATGTTCAAGCCCATAAAGCCAAGCTCAGTCAGTTTTGCTAAATTACTTAAAAACAATGCTTGATCCGGTTTTTCATCCAATTGGCTAGCCACAGGCGCCAATTCAGATTCGGCAAACTTTCTTGCCATATCTTGGATCATCATCTGCTCTTCGGTTAACGATAAATTCATGGTGCCATGCCCCTTGTCGTGATTTAGTCTTAATTAGGCGTAAACGATATAACTTAATTCTAACCAAATTTTGTTATTTAAACACCCATAAATTTAACGTTTACGTAAAGTGGTAATTAAAAATCATGGTAGATAAAAAAAACGCACCGGATGAGGTGCGTTTTTCAATTATGCTTTTTATGATGTTAGCTCAACCAAATAAAACCCAGTAAGCCTATACCAAGCAGTAACCGATAAATTACAAACGGCATCATGCCAACTTTGTTTACCAAAATCAGAAAGTAGTGAATACAGGCATAAGCGCTCACAAAGGCAATAATGGTTCCAAGCACCATAGCATTCCAGTCAACATTTTCCGTTCCGGTAATTAGCTTCATGGTTAAATAACCACCGGCCATGGCAATTGCCGGAATCGATAACAAAAATGAAAATCGTGCGGCATTTAATCTATCCAAGCCAAGCATCAACCCCATAGTCATGGTAATACCTGAACGAGATGTACCGGGTATTAACGCAAACGCCTGTGCAATACCAATTAAAAATGCACCTTTAAAACCTAACTTGTCGATACTAACATTTTGCTTAGCCTTAATATCCGCATAGCCTAACAGTACACCAAAAATTAATGTGGTTGCTGCAATGACTAACGCTGAGCGTAGATGCGCTTCAATAAAGTCTTTTCCAAATAAACCAAATAAACCGGCGGGAATGGTGGCGAAAATGATCCACCAAGCCAAGCGACCATCAAAAACCGTCGCTTCGTTTTTTTGGCCAACGCCAAGCGTGGTTAGCCAAGCCGTAAACATGGTGGCAACTTCATGACGAAAATAAATCATGACTGCCAATAACGTTCCGACATGTACTGCAACATCAAAGCCCAGTCCTTGGTCCTGCCATCCAAGAACCGCCGAAGGTAAAATTAAATGAGCTGAGCTGGAAATAGGAAGAAATTCGGTCAGTCCCTGTATCAATGCTAAAATAATGGTTTCTAATGTACTCATACTTCAATACTACTCGCCGATATTTCCCATTGAAAGGCAATGGGTTTAAGTTGCTGTTTTAAATTAAATTCATTCCAGATTTCTGAAAAACGTTTTTGGATAATTGGATGTTTATGATCCGGTGCGATTTCCGCTAATGGCCATAAAACAAAAGCGCTAGTGAGGATCTCATCGCGGGGAATTTGCACTGGTGTTGAGAGCACTAAATCATCATAAAGCAATATATCGAGGTCTAGCGTACGAGAACTGTACTTGGTTGCATTGGGCTCTCGACCAAATCGAAACTCAATTTCTCGTAATTGGCTAGCAATATCTTCTATCGGTAACTCGCTATTGATACCAATCACCATGTTATAAAAGTCATTGCCGTCAAAGCCTAATGATTGGCTCTCATATAAAGAAGATAAGGTTAGTTCACCATAAAGTTCTGCTAATGCATTTAATCCATTGGCGACATTTTGCTGCTTATTTATATTGCTTCCCAGTGAGATATACACTCGAGGCATTAGCTTTTACAACCTCGTTCAATTTCGACACCAACAGTGAAAGCATTATGCACCGCCCCTGGCTTTCCAATGCGAAGTTTCAGCCAAGGAATATGGTATTGGGCCATTAAATAGGCCGCTAACCTTTCAGCCAAGGTTTCAAGTAAATCAACTGGGTTGTCATTAGCAAACTCGGCGATTTTTTCTGAAATCTCTGCATAGTCTAATGTTTTCGCCAATTCATCATTGGCAGCTGCAGCTGACGTATCCCACGCCATCGATAAGTCGATGACTAGCGTTTGCTTAATTTCTTTTTCCCAAGGGTAAAAGCCAATCGTGGTTTGAATTGAAAGGCCTTGAATATATACGATATCCAAACTTCTATCTCACTATTTCGTTAATTTTAGGACGTTTGGCTATCCAGCATTAAGTCAACTAACAAGCACTCAACATCCCAATAACATAATTAATTGGCGAGTTTACCTCTCAAAGAGTAGAAAAACTAGCTAAGTAAGCGATAGAATAGAGAAACTTACTTAAATTTTTTGCTCAAGGTTGGAAAATTGACAACACTAGCATTGAACTTGCACATGGAATGTGACTAACGATGATAGCTTTGACGGCATTATTGACATTGCTTGCTTATTTAATAGGCTCTATCTCGAGCGCAATTTTGATTTGTCGTCTGCTCAACCTACCCGATCCCAGAAGTGAAGGCTCTAAAAATCCGGGGGCCACTAATGTCTTAAGAATTGCCAACAAACGCACCGCTGTTGCTGTTTTAGTATTTGATATTTTAAAAGGAACCCTACCTGTTTGGGGAGCCTATTTTCTTGGCATAGAGCCAATTTACCTCGGTTTAATTGCCTTAGCAGCTTGCTTAGGACATATGTACCCAATATTTTTTCACTTTAAAGGAGGAAAAGCCGTCGCAACAGCGTTTGGCGTATTACTCCCAATCGGATTAGATTTGGCTGGTTTGTTAGTATTCACCTGGTATTTAGTGGCTAAATTCACCCGCTACTCAAGTCTTGCAGCAATAACAGCAGTTAGCTTGGCACCACTTTATACTTGGCTGCTAAAGCCAATTTATACTTACCCTGTTTTAATGCTCTCTGGGTTGATTATTTTCAGGCACAAAGCGAACATTATTCGTTTACTTAAAGGAACTGAACCTAAAATTTCTTCCAAGCATAAGGTCATTTAGTTGCCTGTATCGTCTACTTACAGATTAAATTGGCGCTAGTGTATCTAACGGCCAACGTGGTGTTGCTTTGAACGACAAATCCCCTGAAACACCTGCTTTTAATCGTTGCATACCCGCATAGGCTATCATTGCACCGTTATCTGTACAAAACTCGGGACGTGGGTAATACACTTTACCGCCAAGTTTTTTGGTAATCTCAGCGAGTTTAACTCTTAGTTCTTGATTTGCACTAACACCACCCGCTATAACCAAACGCTTTAACTGACACTCTTTGAGTGCTCTTTTGCATTTTATCGCAATGGTATCAACAACCGCTTCTTGAAAAGCGTAAGCGACATCCGCGTGAGTTTGCTCATCCATTTCACTTTTTGCAATAGTATTGGCTGCAAAGGTTTTCAAACCACTAAAACTAAAGTCTAATCCCGGTCTATCTGTCATCGGTCGTGGAAACTTAAAACGTCCAGGCGTGCCATTAATGGCCATTTTCGCAAGTGCTGGCCCACCAGGATAATCCAGCCCTAAAAGCTTTGCTGTTTTATCAAAAGCTTCACCAGCTGCATCATCTACGGATTCACCTAATAGTTGGTAGTGACCAATGCCATCAACACGAACTAATAAGGTATGTCCACCTGAAACTAATAAAGCGACGAAAGGAAACTCAGGCACATCTTCTTCAAGCATTGGTGCAAGCAGATGCCCTTCCATATGATGCACAGGAACCGCAGGGATACCCCAGCCATAAGCTAGACTTCGCCCAATAGAACACCCCACCAATAACGCACCGACGAGTCCTGGTCCAGCAGTATAAGCAACCCCATCCAGATCATCAGGCGTCAATTGTGCATCTTTGAACACCTCTTGAATTAATGGGATTGTTTTTCGAACATGATCTCGTGAAGCGAGCTCAGGTACTACACCCCCATAATCAGCATGCACTGCTATTTGACTGTACAAGCGGTGAGCCAAAATGCCCTGTTGCTCATCATAAATAGCAATACCTGTTTCATCACAGGATGTTTCAATACCTAAAATTTTCATATCTTTTTAGTTCTATTCGGCAAAAACTGATAAATTAGCGGCGATTTTACCCGTCTTAAGCCAAATTAACCAGTCTAAAGAGAATTAAAACTTTACATTAGGCCGTTGATGGCATTAGAATACTGCACCCATTTTTGATAGAGCGGGTGAGAGTTAAGCAAAATAGCTGAAACGATCGCCGATTTATATAGATATAAACTAAGGTAAGAGGCAACATGCCAGTAATTAAAGTAAGAGAAAACGAACCATTTGACGTAGCATTACGTCGTTTCAAACGTTCATGTGAAAAAGCAGGTATCCTTTCAGAAGTTCGTCGTCGTGAGTCGTACGAAAAGCCAACTTGGGAACGTAAGCGTAAAAAAGCTGCCGCTGTTAAGCGTGCTGCTAAGAAAGTTTCTCGTGAGAATGCTCGTCGCATTCGCATGTACTAAGTCGACCTTAGTTTTAAGCTAATCACATTGAGTAGAGACAAGTGACACTACTTGAGCAACTCAAAGATGAAATGAAAAATGCCATGCGAGCCAAAGACAAATTACGTCTTAGTGTTATTCGTATGGCATTATCAGCTGTTAAGCAAGCCGAAATAGATAACCATACCGAAGCAACAGATGATAATGTTATTGCAATCTTGACTAAAATGGTTAAGCAGCGCAAAGAGTCAATAAAAATGTTTGCTGAAGGTGGTCGTGATGATATGGCAGAAAACGAAAAAGCAGAAGTTGCTGCTTTAGAAGAGTTTCTCCCACAGCCATTATCAAACGAAGAAATTCAACAATTAATAAGCAAGGCAATATCTGACTCAGGTGCCACATCAATGGCGGATATGGGTAAGGTTATGGCGATATTGAAGCCACAAATGCAAGGCAAAGCAGATTTGGGTGCGGTAAGCGGCCAAGTTAGAGCAGCGTTAAACAATTAATTGTATTATTTTTCAATAAAAAGCCGCATGTTCGTAAGGATATGCGGCTTTTTGATCACTAATAGTAGAGTGACAATCCATTGTTTTGGGTTGTAGAAAATTAACACTCAGGTGTACACTATTGAATTATGCTTTATAGAGGTTTGGCAATAAATGGCAGGAATGATCCCTCGACAATTTATCGATGATTTGCTCGCTCGAGCCGATATTGTTGAAATTATTGATGCTCGTCTTCCTTTAAAAAAAGCAGGAAAAAACTATCAAGCCTGTTGCCCTTTCCACACTGAAAAATCTCCTTCTTTTACCGTTAGTCAAGATAAGCAATTTTATCATTGTTTTGGTTGTGGCGAGCATGGCAACGCTATTTCGTTCTTGATGGAATTCGACCGTTTAGAGTTTCCAGATGCCGTTGAGGAGCTAGCAGGCTTTTATAATTTAGATGTACCTCGAGAGCAAAGTCATCAAAGTCCAGCTCAGTTAAAGCAACAACAACAAGCATTCATGCAAAAACAAGATGACTATGAGTTAATGCAACAGATTAGTCGTTTTTATCAACAACAATTGAAGACTGCCGAAGACAAAGATACCGCTATTGCATACTTAAAAGGTCGAGGGCTTAGTGGAGAAATCGCCAAACGCTTTGGTATTGGCTATATCAGTGATCACTGGGATGGACTCATCAAACAGTTTGGTAACTCTTCATCAGCAAATCAGCAATTAATTGACCTAGGTATGGCGATTCAAGGCGATAAAAATCGGCCTTATGATCGCTTCCGTGGTCGTATCATGTTTCCTATTCACGATAAAAGAGGCCGTGTCATTGGTTTTGGCGGCCGAGTACTGGGGGATGGTACGCCAAAATACCTTAACTCGCCAGAAACACGAATCTATCACAAAGGACAAGAACTATATGGCTTATGGGAAGCAAAGCAAGCTAATAAGAACCTTACAAGATTAGTCGTTGTTGAAGGTTATATGGATGTAGTGGCACTTGCTCAACATGGTGTTGATTATGCCGTTGCTTCGCTTGGTACTTCAACTACAGCAGAGCAGTGTCAGGTACTTTTTAGAACCGTTAAAGAAGTCATTCTTTGCTACGATGGCGATCGCGCTGGCCGAGAAGCGGCATGGCGAGCAATGGACAATGCGCTGCCGCTAATCCAAGATGGTTATTCCTTAAAGTTTATTTTTCTACCCGATGGTGAAGACCCTGACTCATTGATTCGTCAGCAGGGTCAACAACACTTTGAACACTTATTAGAGCAAGCAACACCGTTATCAAGATTTATATTTGAACACTTAATGGCGCAAGTGGACATTAACTCTGCAGAAGGTAAAGCCGCATTGATGGACTCTTTTCAACCTTATTTAGCTAAATTACCCGATGGCGTTTTAAAAGACTCAATCATTACCCAACTTGCCAATCAGTTTGGGCATAGTAGTGAACAGCAATTAGCAAAACTAAATAAGGCGTTTACAAAAAAAACAACTAACATTCAACAACCTAAACGTCAAAAAGTAACGCCTGTTCGACTTGCTATTGCATTATTATTAGAGTACCCCCATATAGTAAAAGCATTACCTGAGCCTTCGGTACTCGCTCAAATGGATTTGCCCGGTATTTCATTATTAAATACCTTGGTTGATATCTGTTTACGTTATGAGTCAATAAATAGTGGTCAGCTACTTGAACATTTTAGAGGTACTGAGCAAGGTGAGCAGCTCGCTAAACTGATGTGTTGGCAACATCATGTTGTTGCCGATAATGCTGAAAGTGTATTTTTAGATAGCATAGAAAAAATTTTAGACAGTTTTGTTGAACAAAGAACAGAACTTTTACTGCAAAAAGCTCGTATGGGCGATATAAATGTAGTCGAAAAACAAGAGCTTCAAGCTCTTTTGAATGCAACGTAGCTATAGGCACAGTTCGTTGTTAAAAAAATATTTTAGCTGGTAATTTATCAAGCAATTTGCTAAAATTTTCAGCTTTACTGTTCGTAATTTGATAGCCAAAAAGGTGGACAATCGTCAATGGATCAAGCCCCACAATCTAGACTAAAAGAGCTCATCACCAAAGGTAAAGAGCAAGGTTACTTAACGTTTGCCGAGGTTAATGATCATCTTCCTCAGGATATTATTGATTCTGATCAAGTTGAAGACATCATCCGCATGATTAACGATATGGGTATTCAGGTATTTGAAAATGCACCTGATAGCGATACGTTAATGATGAGCGAAGCTAATACCGACGAAGACGCTGCCGAAGCAGCTGCGCAAGCCTTAGCTACGGTAGAAAGTGAAATTGGTAGAACAACCGATCCTGTCCGCATGTATATGCGTGAAATGGGTACCGTTGAGCTTTTAACACGTAAAGGCGAAATCGTTATCGCTAAGCGTATCGAAGAAGGTATCAAAGAGGTTCAACGCTCGGTATCTGAATATCCACCTGCGATTAATTATTTATTAGAGCAATGGGATAACTTCGAAGCAGAAGAAGGTCGCTTAAGTGATATTATTGTTGGCTTTTTAGATCCTGATGCACTAGAAGACGACATTCCAATTGCTGCAACGCATATCGGCTCTGAACTTTCTGATGAAGAATTAGAAGATGAAGATGACGATGAAGTTGACAGTGATGAAGATGATGATGAAAGCGAAGAGGATACAGGACCAGATCCAGAGTTAGCACGTGAGAAATTTACCTTGCTTCGTGCGGCTTATGATAAAGCCAATACTGTCATCGCTGAAAAAGGCCGTGGACACAAAGAAGCGCAATCTGCAATAGACGAATTAGCTGAAGTATTTAAAGAGTTTCGCTTAGTACCGAAAGTATTTGATCGTTTAGTTAAAAACATGCGTGAAATCATGGACCGCTTGCGTGTTCAAGAGCGTTTGATCATGAAGCACTGTGTTGTCGGTGCTGGCATGCCAAAAGAAACCTTTATTAAAATTTTCCCTGGCAATGAAACCTCGAAAGAATGGTTCGAAGAACAAAAAGCGGCAGGTCATCCTTGGTCAGCTAAATTGGCAGACGTTGAAGCTGATGTTGAGCGTTGTATCTTCAAACTCGGTCAATTAGAGCAAGAAACTTTCTTAAACGTTCACGGCATTAAAGACATTAACCGTCGTATGTCAATCGGTGAAGCAAAAGCACGCCGTGCGAAGAAAGAAATGGTTGAAGCAAACTTGCGTTTAGTTATTTCAATTGCAAAGAAATATACCAACCGTGGTTTACAATTTTTGGATTTGATCCAGGAAGGTAATATTGGTTTGATGAAAGCAGTTGATAAGTTTGAATATCGTCGTGGTTATAAGTTCTCTACCTATGCCACTTGGTGGATTCGCCAAGCTATAACACGCTCGATTGCGGATCAGGCTCGCACCATTCGTATCCCTGTGCATATGATTGAAACCATTAACAAACTAAACCGTATTTCTCGTCAAATGCTTCAAGAAATGGGTCGTGAACCAACGCCAGAAGAGCTTGCTGAACGCATGGTAATGCCAGAAGATAAAATCCGTAAGGTGTTAAAAATCGCGAAAGAGCCAATTTCAATGGAAACCCCAATTGGTGATGATGAAGATTCGCACTTAGGTGACTTTATTGAAGATGGTAGTGGTGAGCTGCCAGTAGATTCTGCAACAGCTGAAAACTTAAAGCACGCTACTCACGAAGTTTTAGCCGGATTAACCGCTAGAGAGGCTAAAGTGCTTAGAATGCGTTTTGGTATTGATATGAATACCGACCACACACTAGAAGAAGTTGGTAAACAGTTTGACGTAACTCGTGAACGTATTCGTCAAATCGAGGCTAAAGCGTTAAGAAAGCTTCGCCACCCTTCTCGTTCTGAGCAGCTTAAAAGCTTCTTAGATGGTGAATAAAAGATAAAATAAACAAAACAAAAAGCTCCATAAAATGGAGCTTTTTTTATCGTTATTTGCCTACAAAGACGTTTATCAGGTATTCACATTATCTATACTTTTTACCAAGCATAGCCAAATCTCTTATCGAAACTTTAGTACCATAATGATTTAATGCTCTGATCATATCCTCTTTATTTTCACCGTACTGACTAACAAAGCTGATCATATCTTTACTATTACACTGTACTTTTGTTGAGATAAACTTTTTACTCATTCCTGTTGCTTTGATCGCATTATGTAATACCGCACGGTTACCCGATGCGGCAGTAATACATAAATCAGTATAAATACTATCGTCTCCGGCTTTAAGCTCAACAGCTTGACTCGAAAAAGCTAAAATACTAGTTACTGCTGCGATTGTAATTGATGCTATTTTTTTGCTGATATTCATGGTCTTTCTCCTGCGTGTGTATGTCTTACACTCATATAGTGGCTCAAAACACCAAGAAAGTTGCTAAAAAATAACAGGCAAATGTAAACATAAATTTCAAGAAAGAATCCCTTCTAAAAATTTATAAGCTATTAATTTAAAATACATTAATTGAAAATTCGGTTGATTTTCGGCTCTACATTCTGTGGAAAACTATTACATTCATCAATACAATTTCACACTTGCCGACACTTATCGTGCGCTCAGTAACATTAATGTGTCGGCTTTGAAAAATTTGGATTCGAAGTGAATGATGTATCTGTTAACGATTGAAGAAATGCCAATAAATCTTGTTTATCTTGTGCTGACATCTCAAAGCCTTTAACAAAAGGACTTTTTAAGGGGTTTTTACGGCCATCACCTTTAAGATCGCCTAACTCAATATTTCTACCACCTTGTGCATAAAAATCCAGAACGTCAGCGAGTGTTTTAATACTGCCATCATGCATATAGGGGGCAGAAAGGCTTATATTTCTTAACGTCGGCGCTCTAAAGCGACCATTATCTTCTGGTTTGGTTGAAATCTCGCTCAACCCTGGATCATTTTTAGGGTACCCTTTCTCTCCTGCATTATCAACATAGTAGAGACCTGTATTATGAAATGGTCTGCGATCCAATATTTGTTTTTCATGAAATGTTGACTGGGTAAAATTAAATCCGCCATGGCAATGATGACATTCGAACTTTTCAGAGAAAAATAGGTTCATTCCCCGTAAAGCTGATTCCGATATTGCTTCATCTTCACCATAATATGCATACCGATCAAAGGGAGAATTGAGTGAAACCAAACTACGTACGAAACTAGCAAGTGCTTTGACAATATGATTAAAGCTGACCTCTTCATCAGGAAAGGCTCGTGCAAACATTTTTTCGTATTCTTTCGTTTTAAATCGTGCCAATACTTCTTGCTCATGCCCCGTTATCCCCAACTCGATAGGAGATTCACCAAACATTGGTAATAGTATTTGTTGCTCGAGTGATGTAATTTCGTCATGTGCCCAAGTCAATGTTTTGTTATAAGCAATATTAACTAATGCGGGTGAATTACGACGATGCACTTCTCCAGTACTACCGACAGATCGACTGATATTTTCGCCAAAAGCATACTGCTGCTGATGACATGAAGCGCACGACTGCTTTTTATTAAACGATAAGTTATTATCGTAAAACAGTACTCTACCGAGCGCTACTTTTTCTACTGTCATTGGATTGTCAGCAGGTACTTGAGGCTTAGGGAAACCATCAAGAATAGGCCATTGGTAAGGAGTAGGTTTATCTTGACTACAACTAGTGACACTCAAGGCAGTCACCAAAAAGCACGATGCAATCAGCCATTTATTACTCACTTTTGACTCCAAATACCTGTTGCTCGCCGTTAACGCCAATGCGCTCGAACAAACTCTGACAATGAAGATTATCTGGATCAGATTGACAACTTGTTTGCTCTGATAACGTTATGCCTGACAGCAAAGCTTTTAAATCAAGAATAACAGCATTGTCTGATGGCATAGGCAAATCAATAACCACTTGATTTGGATTTAAGCAAGGCGAAGTTGGAGGTCTTACCGGGCTAATTGCTTTACAACCTGTGCTGCCTAGATGGAAAACCCACGCATCATTGGTTGAACTCATCTCTAAACGCAGAAACTTATGACCCGTACGCCACACCCAGAACATACTTGGCATATTGAGCGGACTTTCTTGAGTTAACGGGTTTAAATGGTTTAACTCAAAAGGAACACCTAACGTAAATCTTATCCGCTGATAGTGTGATAAAACAACCGAATCAGCAAACACTACTTGCCAATTATTCTTTTTCTCTCTAGCTGAATGACATTCTCCACCTAACAAGGCAACATTTTTCGTCTGATAGTCGTTATTTGCCATATCAAGGGACTGCCATTCACCTTGCCTATCCAACGCATCTATATTAGAGACAAATAATTGTAATTGATCAATTTGCCAGTCGTCATTACCTAGCACTAACATTTGCTTACAATTTAAACGTTTTTCACCATAATAAGGCGCAAAGAGTAAGTTATCTTTTTTCATACTTGGTGAGCATGAAGCCAATAAAGTGGCTAAAAAACATAAAGTTAATATGGCTTTAAAAAAATGAGAAAAACTTGACGGCTTCATTAGGCAATAACTTAACTATTTGTATTTATATTCACATGAATATAACATTGACTTAATTAATTTTGAATGATTAATACAGCCAATTCGTTCAATATGCCTTGTAACGCTTGATAATTGCTAGGAAAGCCTATGTTTAGATATTTGGTTCTACCAACATTAACCACAACTTTATTGTTAACATCATCTGCTTTTGCGCACTCTGAGCATGATAAAGCCCGATTTGTTTCAGAAACAGGTCAAGACGTCGGGCAATGTGAGAATGTTTTACGCCCATGTAAAACAATTGGCTATGCCGTTAAACAAGCTAATAAAGGCGATAAAGTGTTAGTGGCATCAGGAACCTACAAAATAGCGTCAGCAGATGAACTATTTTATCTCAATAATGCATTGGTTCCTGTAAAAGGCGGATACAACCGCTTTGATCATTTTCAAAGCCAAAGCCCAAACGTAAACATAACACGACTTTCTAACGTCCCTGATTCAATGACTTCGCAACTCAGATCACAAGGATTTAATATTATTAGTGATGGCAAGGCATTTGAAAATGATGACCAATTTAATGCCCTATTGGCAAAACATGCAAAACTTAGCGAACGACAAACTAATGTCGAGTGTGTTAATGGCATTGCCGACACCTTTACGTGTAACAATATTGATTTACTTGCTCACGTCCCTCTCAATGAGTTTTCATCAAATCCAAGCGGAGGTAGCGATATATGGGGACATGTTGATCTAAATAGTGGCGATGAATATGCGATCATGACCACCAACAACGGCGTCACTATTTTCAATATCTCAGAACCAACAGCTCCTGTTGAAGTGGGAACAATTAGCGGTGTTAATTCTGGCTGGCGTGACGTAAAAGTTTATCAATATTTCGATGATACTATCGGCCTTTGGCAAGCGTACGCTTATGTAACAACGGAAGGTAACAAACAACTGAGTTTAACAGACTATGTCACCATAGTTGATTTAAACAGCTTGCCACACTCTATTAGTAAAGTAGAGAACAATCGTGTTGTTTCAACAGCCCATAATATATATATTTCTAATGTTGATCATACACTCAATATCGCATTACCAAACAGAGAGCCGAGTTTGCAGCTGGTAGGTGCTAATACCAATTTAGGTGCATTTCAAAGTTACTCACTAAATACTCCAAGAACATTAGTAGCTAATAGCGGTAGTTACTTTGGCGATGGCTATACTCATGATGGTTCATCTATCTCAATCAATGATCAAAGGGCGATAACTGGGTGTAATGAGAGTAGCTCTGAATGCACAGTTTTTATCGATTTTAATGAGAAAGAGATGAAACTGTGGAATATAACAGATCCACAGCAAACGACCTTACTCGGTACAGCTGAATACAATGACGTCAGTAAGAGCAACCAATATGTGCATTCAGGTTGGAGTACAGAAGATCAACAATATGTATTACTTCATGATGAGTTTGATGAATATCGAGGCGGTTTAAATAGCACCGTACGGATCTTCTCGATTAATGACTTAAAAAACCCAGTCCAGGTTGGCCAATGGACTGGGCCTACTACCGCTATCGATCATAATGGCTATGTTCGCGGTAACCGATACTATATGTCAAATTACACTCGTGGCTTAACAATATTAGACATCTCAGATCCTAGTAGCCCACAAGAAGTTGGTTTTTTTGATACCTTCCCTGCTAATGATGAACCTTCGTTCAATGGCGCTTGGGGGGTTTATCCATACTTACCCTCAGGAAATATCATCGTCAGTGACATTAATAGTGGTTTATATATAGTTAAAGACAACACCAAAGACACGATTAACGGTCAGATAGGTTTTGCAAGTACATCTGTTGAAACCGAACAAGATGCGACGCTTAACATTAGCGTGCAACGTGAAAATGTTGCAGAGAATGCTGCCGCTACATCGGTTCAATATCAAGTTATTTCCGGTAGCGCCACAAACAATGAAGATTTTGTCCTAGAAAATGGGACGCTAACTTGGCAAGAAAATGATGTTTCAAACAAAGAAATAGTCATATCAATTGCCCCAGATGAAAGCGGGCAAGAAGCTCCTGAATCTTTTTTCATACGTCTCCACAATCCTCAAAATGGCGTCGTTTTATCAGAAAATAACTACATCACGGTCAACATTGCAGGTGTCATCGACCAAGGCTCTGTCAGCTTTGAAGCCCCTACTTTTATAACTGCTGAAAACCAAACTTCTATAAACATAAATGTTAATAGATTGGGGAGTATCGAGGGTGAAGTTTCCGTTGATTATCAGACAGTTTCAGGCACTGCCGTTGCCGATGAAGATTTTGATAGTGCTTCTGGCAGATTGACTTGGAGCGATGGGGATAATGCTTCAAAAACTATCACATTATTCATAGTTGATGACGAGATAGAAGAAGTAGAAGAAAATTTCACCGTGTTACTCACTAGTGTTGACGGAAGTAAATTAGGTAGCCATCCGGAACTGACGATCACCCTATCAGATGATGATACTAATACGGCGCCGACGGTAAGCCTTGGTGAAGATTTTGAAGTCAATACCAACCAAAGTGTAACCCTTACTGCACAGGCAAGTGATGCGGAGCAAGATGCGCTGACTTACCTTTGGACACAATCCGCAGGAGAAAGCGTATCCATAAGTGACGAGACAACAATCAACGCTACTTTTACTGCACCATCAAGCGCTGGAACATTAACCTTTGAATTTAGTGCCACTGATAGTAAAGGAGCGATTACATCCGAAAGCATCACCATCACAGTAGTGGCACCGACGCAAACAACACCGCCTACCACAAACCAGCCATCCTCAGGTGGTGGAGGAGCGTCTTGGTTACTTATCTTGTTATCAATAATCGGAATTGGGCGACGTTATCAATTAAAATAGAGTAAATAACGACCGTTGAACAATCATGATCTTAGCAACCAATAAATCATGATTGTTCAACAAATAATCTAACGCACCAAATTTACCAACTTTTTAATTTTCCGCTAGTGACAATAAAATAAAAAATGCTTATACTGCACGCCGTTTCATAATTCTGTCCATGAAACGCACCTCTAAATGGCCCCTTAGCTCAGTTGGTTAGAGCACCCGACTCATAATCGGTAGGTCCCGTGTTCAAGTCACGGAGGGGCCACCATTTTTTCTTATCAAGAAATATCAGCAAAGTTAATAATTATCATAAATACCTATATTTATTAACATTTTCTTAAATTTTATCTATCATAACCTCTCAGAAGCTCTTGAGAAATCTCATTTCTAATGTAACACTTTTTGTAACATACCCTTTTTGTTAAATGGATGGTGTTACATTGCCCAAAGCCGTTCCTCCACTTACAGATACTAAAATACGTTCGGCGAAAGCAAAATGTAAAGAATATAACCTAGCTGACGGTGCTGGATTGCAACTACGCATAAAACCTAATGGTAATAAACATTGGTTATTCAACTACATCAAGCCAAACACCAACAAAAGAAAAAATATAAGCTTAGGACAATATCCTCTTGTGTCTATAGCAAATGCTAGAAAGAAACGAGATGATGCCCGAGCCTTATTAGCAAAGGATATAGTTCAAAGTAGAGTAACGAATAAAGGTGCTTGCGGAGCTTAATTTTTACGGTCTTTTTATTCAATTAAAAGTTGGCATATTATGTATATTACGCCTAGTAAGTAGGATTGATTGAGAGGAAGTATGGGAGCTTATACCTTAGCTATTTTACATCAATACCAATATATCTTAGTGAGTATTAATTAAGTTTGCTTTTAAGAAGGCTAAATAAAGAGGTCAGTGCGTGATAATAACGCGTGCTGACCTCTTTATTTCATTATGCTGCAAGCTTTAGCTTTCTTTTGTTTTGCATTGCGAAAAGAGAAAGCAGCAACAGCCACCCCATAGAGCCACCGCCACTACTTTTTTCTACTGGTGGAGCTTCCACATTCTTTACTGTAAGAGATGTGGTGATAGAAACCGAGTCTCTGCCATCAGAAACCGTTAATTTAAGTTCTATTTCCTGAGCACTTGTTACTTCTGGCGCCATAAAAGTAAGTTTAGACGACATAGTATCTGATAAATTGATCGAAGGACCCGATAATTGTTCCCACTGAAAGCTTAAGTTATCACCTTCCGCATCTGTTGTTCCAGAAGCATCAATAGTAACATTTGTATTTTCATTTACCTCTGAAGGAGAGTCTAAATCAATTACAGGTGCTTGATTTGGTATTTCAACTGCTAATACGCCAGGATCTTTAACCATGCCATTTAGCTGTCCATCGGCGTCATTACTGCCGCCATCTTTTATCAGTAATTCAATACAATTATCGCCAACATTTAGCCCTAATTGATATACATCAGATAAAGGTGGCGGGCAGTTACCGGCATTATCTTTTGATGCTGATAACAGTGCATTGTTATCATCAATTACAAAGTCAAACCAACCGTGTTCTTGGCTATATTTACGATATACTGCCCCTTCAGGTATGCTCTTTCCTTCAGTGAGCGGGATAACGACAGGAACAACATCACCAACTGTTAATAGACCTGTAATATTGAAATTTGTAATGTTAGATAACTGTGTAAAATGAATATCTTTGGCATTTGTAGATGAGTCATCAGTCACAATATCAACTATTTCAATGGTGGCTGTTTTTGCAGTTTCTCCGCGAGATGTTCTGGCAATATCACCTAGACTTAATGATAGCCCGTTGATAGTTCGCATAAACGACATTTTACCATCAATGGGCAGAAGGCTTGGGTTATTACTAGCATCTAAATAGTCAGAGATGCCGTCTTGATCGCTATCAGTATAGCCCTCTTCAAGGTCTGAAATACCATCATTGTCACTGTCGTTTGTATCACTTAAAGTTGCTAACGAGGACTTAACAACCAAATTCAATTCAAGACTAGTTGCATACGTTTCACTGGTATTACCCTCTGTTACATTAACTACAAGGCTGTAATTGCCTGAGCTAAGTAATTCAGGAGAAAACTCAAAAGTATTAGCTTTGTCGTCATTGGCTAAATCTGATAGCGGAGTATCACCAGTACTCCAATTAACTGTATGGGTATCGCCACTATTGCTGTCATAAATGTTTGCAGTAACTGTGACTACACCTGCGGTAGTATCAATAACATTGATAGGCAGTTGGTTTTGTTTAACCGTTACTGCAACGCTAGGTGCATAATTAAACGTATCTACGGTTAGCTCGCTATCAATTGACTGACTTAACACGGCATTGGTAGCGGCTAATAAGGATATTTTAACTGTTTCACCGTCTACAGCATCAGCTGGAATAGTGATATGTAATGAGCCTTTGATACCTTCTTCAATAGTTGACTTTAAGTAGTTAGTGCTTGCATTTACTCCTGTAACTTCATAGATAATATCAACGGGATAAACAGCTGCATTGCCTGATAAGTAGACAGGGATTGCTAGCTCAGCCCCAGGCTCTACTTTACGCTGTTGATTTAACACAACTTGCGGCTGAATATGAACTTCAACTGCAGATTCAACGTAATTACCTGAAAAATCTTCTGCTGATATAGCAACTGTATATGATCCAGAAGTGTATACGGTGTCACCTAACAGCTGGACTTCTACATCACCATCAACAAGGTCATTGGCTACTAAAGTGATATTACTTGCTATATCTGTATATATTCCCTTGGCATCAATAGTTTGAACTTGTAAATCAGGGAAAGAAGGCGGAGTAGTGTCGATTACTTTTACCCTTTGAATAGCTGTTGCAATATTGCCGACAAAGTCTGTTGCCGTCCATGTAATCTCATGTAGGCCAAGTGTTAATGGCCCTTGATAGTTAGACACGACAGTCGGAGCATTTAGGTTATTATCCGTTACTGCGGGCGCAACTAGCATTATATCTGTCGTAGTACCTGTAGCCTCAAAAGTTAAGTCAGTAAGCTCAGGGAATACAGGAGCCTGGGAGTCGCCAACCGTTGGTTCTAGAGGAGCTTCATCATCTTCATCAGGAATGCCGTCACCGTCATCATCGGTATCGGCATTGTTGCCAATACCATCAGCGTCGGTATCAACAGACTCTGTACTATCAAGCGGGAAGGCATCGTCTGTATCGAGTACGCCATCATTATCATCATCGGTATCGGCATTGTTGCCAATACCATCAGCGTCGGTATCAACAGACTCAGTGCTATCAAGCGGGAAGGCATCGTCTGTATCGAGTACGCCATCATTATCATCATCAGTATCGGCATTGTTACCTATACCATCAGCGTCGGTATCAACAGACTCTGTACTATCAAGCGGGAAGGCATCGTCAACATCGAGAACACCATCATTGTCATCATCGGTATCAGCGTTGTTACCTATGCCATCACCATCGTAATCGAAGTCTGAAGAGCCTAGGCGATTAGATGACCAATCACTTTCTAGAACAAGTCCCTTAGGCGCTAAAAAAGTCATTAAACTAAAATCGTTAGTGCTGGCTGTAGCGCTTAAGATCTCTATCGAAATAAAATCAGTATAGGGTGTTGCTGTAATTGAACAGTTAATTTCATGCTTTGCATTGTGACAATCAATATCATAACTTGCAGTGTGGAAAAAATTAACTTTGGATAGTTCAGTTAAATCATTTGTATATATATTGAACTCATATTCCACGCCATCTTCAATGGTAAGATTCAAAACCGTATTTTGCGTCGTTGAAAAACTACTTTTTTCAAAGTCGTATTCGACCTTTGAGTCAAATGGAGTTGAGTCTGCTTTACTTCTTACAGAGATATGAGGTGTGATGCCTAACTTTTGCAGTCCTTTAGCTGTGATGGTTGAATAGTCCGCATTTTGATTGTTGTCAATCAAGCGACCCACGTGTATTGTCCAGGTGCCTTCAATATCTGAATCATCAAAGGTGACATTAGCAGTAGCAGTATAGGTATTTTCTTCTTCGCCTGCTTCCCAGCCATCAGTTATGTATATACGCTTAGTATGGGAAGCTGGAACGCCCTCTGGTGGCAGGATCTCCATCCAAGCTTCACTAATGGTAGATTCGGCTTCCGAGAGAGTTACGGTTATAGCTAGCTGTTTACTGCCATTGGACACATCAAGACTGTGAGTAGATAAAGCCAAGTTTTTAAATGCTGGTGGCGTGGTATCCACATCTGCGGTGTTAGTGATATTGATATAGGGGTCAGTACCGGATTCTTCTATTTCTTGTGTCGTCACGCCAAAGTAATCAGTGTTGCCACTGGTATCTGTCATGTTATAAATGACAACTCGCCACTTTCCATCAACATCTTCACTATCAAAAGTTACTTTACCCGATGCTGTATAGGTATTGGCTTCATCACCAGCTACCCAGTCTGTGTCGAAGTCGACAAATTTTTGATGTGGTTCCATTTCTGTAGGAGGCATTATTGCAACTATAGCGCTCTTAATCGAAGATTCTGCATCGAAAAGTGTTAAATCAACAGTTAGTTGCTTACTACCATTTGATAGATCTATATAGTTAGTAGAAAGCGCTATACTTCTGAACTCAGGAGGAGTGAGATCGGTAAATTTAGGGTTAGTTACCGTTATATAAGGGTTGAAGCCTAGCCTGTTTAGTTCATAAGCAGATAAATCAGAGCCGGTATTTTGATTAGTATCTATGATATAGAAAATAGTAACATTCCATGTGGCGGTTGGATCACCTTGGTCAAATATAACTTTAGCTGTGTTTGTGTAGGTGTTTTCTTCCCCACTTGCTACCCAGCCACTTTCAAAAGCAAGATCTTTACTGTGTGGTGAGTTAACATTGGTTCCTGGGTATATTCTAACCCTCGCAATCTTAATTTCCGATTCAGCTTCCATAACGGTAAGAGTTACATCAAGCTCTTGATTACCATCGGTTACATCAATGGTATTAGTTGATAGCTCGAGATTTTTAAACTCTGGCGGTGTAATGTCAGCGGCATTAGATGGAAAAGCCATCAGCAAACTGAATATAATGATGAAAGCTTTTATATGATTAGTTAGAGAAACTTTAACTGAAGGAAAGCTTAATAACTCCCAGTACATTATGGTATATCCCTTTAAGTAGACAATTTTCGCGTAATCTAGCATAGTTTCTTGGCTAATTCATTAATTAAGAGAAGATTTCTTTTTCAAATATCAACGTATACTTAAGCTAGAAATCAGGCCGCTCTTGTATAAATAAGACATGGAGCCAAACTAAGGATATCCCAATGAAAACCATTCAACTTATCTTAGTGATTTTGTTCATGCAAAGTGCTTTATCTCATGCGGCATCATTACAAAGTGAAAACGCAGCGTTAGTGCCCTTACCATCGCTTGATGATTTCACAAAAGGTCAAAATGGCTGGGCAATTGGCCTTGGCTTAGGCGTCGAATATGAATCAGCCTATGAAGGTTCAGATGAGTTTGGTTTAGAAGCAGATCCTGCTGGCGCAGTTCAATGGCGAAGTGGTGATGATATTTTCTATTGGGCAGGTGAAGCTATCGGGTGGCGTGGTCTACGCGCTAATAATTGGCTATTTGAAGCCGCATTATCGTTCGACGAAGGGCGGCAAAAAAGTGCTTCTGATGAAGGTCATTTAGCGGGACTCGGTGATGGTGAAGAAGGACTTGAATTGGTGCTACAATTACGTCACACCTTAGATGACGATTGGCGATATTGGCTCGACGGTCGCATCGTAGCTGGTGAAAACGGAAACCTTGGTCTGATAGGATTAGGTTATAGGCTTGGTGATAAGAGCGATGGAAGCGGACATGAGATTGCCATCGCAGTAGTGTTTCACGACAGTGATTACGCCAATAAAGATTTCGGAATAGATGAAGAGCAATCATCGGCCTCAGGCTTAACCGAAACTTATCTTGATGGCGGTTTTCGTTCAATCGGAATTAACTACAATTTTCGCCATAACGTTAACGACAATTGGCAAATCTTCGCAGAGGCTGTATATGAACAATATTTTGGCGAGATTAAAGATAGCCCAATAGCTCAAAATAACTATGAAGCTGAAATAGGTATCGGTTTTATATATCTGTTCTAAATCGCTTAATCTTAATTTACTTCAAACAAACTTGTTTCTTTCACTTGAACACGGGTATATAGCCTTTAATTACGCAAGTCGCGAAGTCGCTAAAAATCAAGGGTTGTAATAAGCAACTAAAAGTCAGAAGATTACGGACTTTATCAACATAACTCCCGTGGCCATTAATTTGTCAATTATTAAAGACCTTATCTCTTATGTCAGAAATTTTTCATTATTATTTCTATTACTAACAAGCACAAATCTGCATGCCTTTGAAAAAGAAATTGCCATTACTTTTGATGATTCCCCACGGCATGCAAATGGCTATTTGGATGGGCAAACAAGAGCACAAAAACTTATCAAAGCATTGACTCTTCATGACGTTGAGCAAGTGGCGTTTTTTTCAGTTTCTCAGCGACTAAATGAAGAAGGTATTACTCGATTAAACTTATATGCTAACGCTGGTCATATCATTGCTAATCATACCAATAGCCACCCAAACTTTAACCGACTGTCACTAAAAGAATTCAGTGACGACTTTTTAGAGGCTGATCACAAGCTAAAAACATTTAAAAACTTCAAACCGTGGTTTCGTTTTCCTTATTTGCGCGAAGGCGATACACTAAAAAAACGCGATGGTTTTCGAAAACTCCTCACAAAGCATAAATATGTAAATGCGTACATCACCGCCAATAACTATGATTGGTATATCGAAAGTTTATTTCAAAAAGCCATAAAAGACGGGATCACTGTTGATATATCTCGGCTTCGAAATTTCTATGTACAGCAACTCATGGAAAGCATTAACTACTATGACCAAATGGCAATTAAATATTTAGGTCGTTCTCCCAAACATGTCTTGTTACTCCATGAAATGGATGTCTCTGCACTGTTTATTGGTGATTTGGTTAACGAATTACGTCAACAAGGCTGGAAGATCATCCCGATTTCAGAAGCCTATTCTGATGAGATCGCCCAATATCAAACGCTTAACATCTTCAAATTTAACCCAGGTAGAATTGGCGAAATTGCAAAAGATAAAGGCCAAAATCAAGCCCTTTGGCACCACAGTTTAGATGAAAACTATCTAAAAGCGATGTTTGAAAAAGAAGTCTTGCTTCAATGACGCTTGAGCTAAAAATGAGAATTATGGACGCTCAGTACCGAGCGCCCTGTAGTTTGCTTACACAAAACAATTTGCAGAAAGTCTGCACATCGTCCACACTTATAACGTTTATGGATGCTAACAGTAACTCATGCGCTAATGAAGATTATTCCTTTTTTACTCTTTCTTTTTACATCGATTAGTTTTGCAAACACATCTCCAATTAAAGTGATGACCTGGGAAGGATATATCACCGCTCAAGATATCTCGAATATAAACAATATACTCAATCAAAAAAAATATTTGTATCATCTTGAGGTTATTGAACCTTATGCGAGCGATCCCGAGCAAATGTACTCTTTCATTCGCTCAGGGAAAACAGATATGACCTTTTTAACACTGTTTTTTATCAAGAAGCGTTATGGAAAAATTGCACAATATTTACAGCCGATCAATACTCAATCACCACGCTTATCAGAGTACCCCAATTTATACCCAAGCTTAACCCACCTAGAAATGGGTTTAAAAAATAACAAGCCACTTTACATACCATTTGGTGGAGGGATTTATGGTCTATGGAAAAGAGGGGAAACGGGTCAATCTTATAGTGTCAACTCACTTTGGCAAGATAACCAGCTACGTCCGCTAGCCCTAAACTCTAGTCAACCTTGGTATAATATTGGATTGACCTTAATGGCATTAGGTAAAACGCCATTTTACTTAAACGACTTAATTGAAAGTAACCAACGAGAAACAGCCTATCAATTTGCTAACGACATTTTGCTGCCCAAACTAAGCAAGTTATATCAGAGCACCCACTCATTTTGGCAGACATCGCCATCATTGGCACCTCCATTAAACGTAGTAGCGAGTTGGGGACCTGAAGTGGTCGCTCAAAACAAAGTAAAAAATGAATGGACGAAAATTAATTTCACTGAAGGGGACATGGTATGGTTAGACACCATTAACTTTCTACGCCATCTAAAAGGTAAAAAACTAGAGGCTGCTGAAGTTATTGCCAATTATTTTATCAGTAAACAGGCTCAAGATAGGGTTGCCAATGCATTGACCATGTTTCCTGCCCGCAAAGACTCTACTACATTGAATCAATTGCCCATAACTATCGACAACTTTAAGTCTGGAATGTTTGTTCCTCCATACAATACGGTGGCTGATAACTTAGTTAATTCAATCACCAAAAAAGCATTAAAAATGCGCCATAAACTGTAAAAAACAATAGCACATTGACAAATTTTACAGATATTATTAGTGCACATGCCACTGCTTTTAATTTTGGTCTACTATTAGCTGCTAAACTACACCCGTTGTTTTCCTTTGAGGTATTTAATCTGTGTATATTTTTAAAATCTTCACGTTTGCGTTGAGTATGGCACTCTTGCTCAGCAGCTTCCCTTCTAAAGGGGCCTCTTTTAAATCGCTAGTACTGCATCAAATTTTAATTGATGACGTAGATGGCAACGACGGTTTGGGCAATCCTCGGAATCTCGCTGTGTTGTCCGATAATTCAAAAGTTTTTATCGCTAGTGGTGATGATAATGCCTTTGCAGTATTTAACGCGGATGAAAATTTTACACTCACGTTTAGTCACATCTTTAAAAATTCGGATGTTGATATCACTGGCCTTGAAGGTGCTTCAGCAATAGCACTATACGGCCAAGAAAAGCACGTGGCAGTAAGTGGCTTTTATGATGGTGCGTTAGCCTTATTTTCTAAAGTCAAAGGTGATTATAAATACCAGAAAACAATCTCTGATGGATTAGGTTATGATCGCGTGTTTGATAGTGATTTACCTGTCGGAAAGCTCGATAAGTTGGCGCTATTAGGCGCATGGGATGTTATTTCAACACGCGATGAAAAACAATTACTGACGGCAAGCTACATGAGCAATGCCGTTTCGGTTTTTACCGTATTACCTAATAAACAATTAAAGTTTATCCAAGCAATACACAGTGCAGCACCTTTAAGCGATAGCTTAGGTAAACCAATCAGTTTAGCTTTATCACCCGCAAACGATGAATTATATGTCTTAGGTTTTGACCAGCATCAGGTCACTATTTTCAATCGAACACCTGCAGGAAGGTTATCCGTCAAACAAGTACTCACCAACGAAATGCAAGGGTTTGAACATCTATTGAATCCTCAAAAGGTAGTGGTTTCACCTAATGGAAAGTCTCTCTATATCGCCTGTGCTGGTAGCAATGCCCTTATCGTATTAAACAAAAATGAAGACGGCCAATTTACCTTTTCACAAGCAATAACTAACAAAGATATTGCTGGTTTGGGATTAGAAGGTGCGAGCAGTTTAGCGCTAACACCTGATGGTGCTACTTTATTTGCTGCAGGCGAGTCGGGTAATGGTGTCCATATTTTCGAAGTTGCCAATAACGGCAAACTCGACTTGCTAGATAAAATATCAACAATTGGCGAACACTCATTAGCAAAAATAGCATCACTGACGTTAACACCAGATAGCCAGTATTTGCTGGTCGCCACAGGTAAAAACAACTCACTAGTTGTTTTTAACGTAATAACCCACACTAACTGAGATTAGACATGAACATTTACACTTCAGCGCTAGACTTAGTTCAATGATTTCGCTCAAATAAATACAAAATAAGGTGGTCAACGGAGAATCAATTGGATATTGCGATACTAGGGGGTGGCGTCACGGGTTTAGCCACGGCCATAGCATTAAAGCAACGACACTTTAACGTTACAATTTATGAGCGTCACTCTCAAATAAAAGATATTGGGGCCGGGATAGTTTGTTGGCCTAATGCATGTTTTGTTTTAGAGCAGCTTGGCGTGCTAACTGAGCTGAAACAACTTGCAGGCCATATTAAGCAAATGCAGCGCCTTTCTTCGACTAATGAATCTTTAGGTTGCCTTGATGTTCAACTTCTCAATAAACAAATGGGGTTTCCAAGTTTATCAATTTTGAGACGCGATTTAATGAAGGTTTTAGCGCAGCGTGCTAACACATTGGGAATTAAAACGTATTTTGATCATGAGGTAAAAACTATTGAAACAGTGCGTGGAAACGCAAAGGTCAACTTTGCACAAGGCAAAGCGCTGACAGCAGACATTATCATCGGTGCAGAAGGCAGAATGAATTCTCCTGCTCGCACTTATGTTAATGGCAGCAACTACCCTATTTATCAAGGTTTTATTAATTGGGTGGGTGTTGCAACCAGCAACAAGCCACTGTTCAAAAACCATCAAGTGCTCGATTTTTGGGGTGTTGGCCATCGGTTTGGTATCGTACCGATATCAACATACTCTGCATATTGGGCAGGTGGCGCATGTGCGAAACATATCACCACAAAAGATCCTAGCCAATATGTGCACGAGCTTATGAGTATTTTTAGTGATTGGCCTGCTCCGATAATGAATACCATCGCGCTAACGCCAAACGAAGATATCAACAAAATTTTTGTCCATGATCACCAGCCTATTTCGTGTTGGCACAAAAATAATGTCATATTAATGGGAGATTCAGCCCACGCTCCACTGCCAACCTCAGGGCAAGGTGCTTGTCAGGCTTTAGAAGACGCTTGGCATTTTAGCGAATGCCTTAAAGCCAATACTTCTGACATTGGTAATGTATTTCAACGATTTACAGCACTACGATTTGAAAAAACAACCAGTATTATTAACTCGGGGAGAAACTTAGCATCATCAATTTTTAATTCGGATGAGTTTTATTGCCAACAACGGAATTTGGCTAGTAAACGCAGTGATTTCAACGCGATGATTAACGGGATGGCTAAAGGATGGTCACAAGGATTACCACTTAAAAACACTGGGTAAATCAAGAAGTGATAAGCTGCAATACTAAAATCTTCGTATACAGGATAACAACTATCCGGTAAATTAACGATTAAAATAAGAACTACGCCTTTGAAATAACACCTCTAAGACAAATTAAAGGAACTAAAAATGAAAAAAACACCCCTATTGTTGCTATTAACCTTAATGGCATTTTTCACTTTCGCTGATGAAAGTACGGTCGACTTAAAAGCTTTTGGGCAACTTTATTTTGAGCGAATGTCGGCAACACAAGCTCCTAACGCCACTAAAGCCGATATAGAGGCTTATTTGGAACTGTTAGCGGAAGATGTTGGCCATACTCACTTACCCTGGGTGACCGATGGCAGCAGAGCACCGAATGCGAAAGACGGACATCGAGAAGGTATGACCTTTTACTTAGGAGCTCACTCTGAGTTCACTAGTGAGCTACTTGATATTTATACTTTTAATCAATCTGCGGTGGCTATTCGCTATACAAAATCTGCTAAAGGAATTCATCCACAAAGTAAACAACCGATTGAGTATCAGCATGTCATGATGGAAGTACTAGAAATGGACAATGGTAAAGTTGGCGTGATCCGTAAATATCATCAGTAGCGAAATATAAGTCATATGTCGATTCAAAATCGCTTTATCAACGTAGCACTGGGTAAGAGTCGGTATTCAATCTATTTTCTGTTTTTGTTGATGATTATCGCGCCCATAGCATTATTTACCGATTATAAATGGCTAGATGCTATTGCTTGGTTAATGCTGATAACCTTAGGCTTGTTTATTTTAGCCACAGGATTAATATTACGCTCTCTTGCCATTGAGAGCGTTCATTGGCCAAAAACCTTAGCTAAATTAACCTCGAGTTCGCTAACGTACACAACGAAAAATAGTGGCAGTAGGTCATATGCGCCTATAATTCATTACGAGTTTACTGTCTCAGATGTAAAATATAGTGGCAGCTCGATAGACTTTAGTCACAATTATTCATCAAAAACTATCGCACAAAAAAAGCTCGATACCCTGAGAAAGATGCGTCCGTTCCAAGTGTATTATCAGCCTAAAGATCCAAATAATAATGTCATTTACCCAGGCAAAACATCGACTCAATCGATTCGGATCATAATCGGCGCATTACTTATTATTTTGCCACTATTATTGTCGCTGCAAATTATTGAACTTTCCTCTTAGGATAATTTACGCTAAGTAAGGCAAAAACATTCCGATTATAGGCGAGTTTTCACTACTAAAAATTCTTTAATCGCAATAAAATCAGTAGTTAACTGTAAAACTTAAATTTGAGGAAATACCATGCAATACGTTGTTATCGCTTATGATTATACCGACAATGAAGCGTTAAATCGCCGCTTAGCCAACCGCGAAGCCCACTTAGCTGGCATTAGCGAGATGATAAAACAAGGTACATTTTTAAGTGGCGGCGCTCTCTTAGACGATCATGGAAAAATGATCGGCTCTTCAGTTCATGTCAATTTTGCTGATCGCGAGCAACTACAGCAATGGCTAGATAATGACCCTTATGTTGTTGGCAACGTCTGGGAAAAGATTCAAGTTAATGAAGCAAAATTCGTCACATTATCATAAGCTTAGTTAAAACGTGAAGACCTTTCGAGGCTATTTTTACAGCAATTGACGGTGGTTATATCAGAGGCAACGCTGTGCTTTAGATTCATTAAATTCGAACAAATTTAACCGCGAAAGATCAACACCTCATAGCTTAAAAAAAAATTTTAGTTCATCTGCATCCAATGAGCTTTTTCAAGGTATCTAACCATTAACTGTTTAATATAGAGATACCTTACATGAACTTAAAACAAGCTTTGCTATTTACTAGTGCACTCATTGTTAGCCACCCCTTACTGGCAATTGATAATAAAACATTGGATTTTTCACCTCTTGAACGTCAAGTCACGGCAACAAAGTCATTAGCCAAACTTCCTTCTGGCACGTCGGTGGCCGTGGTTAAAAATGATCAAATTATTTACCTCGCAAATTGGGGATATGCTGATATTGAAGGCCAAGTCCCGGTAACTGAGCATACCCCCTACTATATCGCCTCAATTACTAAACCTTTTACCGCATTAAATGCCTTGCTCGATATCAACGAACAACGTCTAAGTGCAGATACTCCCATCGCCAGCATGTTTCCCAACCTGTCACTGCCAGCGAAAAGCGAACAAAATATTACGCTTAAACACTTACTTACCCATACCAGCGGCATTAACAACATGCCATTGGTTTTAGCGACAGCATTTAGTGGTGTTCATTCACCTAAAACCCTCGAACAAATGGTGCTAATTAACACAAGTGTTGAGCCAAACACCATTGATAATTTTCAATACACTAATGTCGGTTATAATATTTTTAGCGTTTTTGCCGACAAACACTTTGACAACGCTTGGCAAGAACGGCTTGCGTCAGGGATATTTAAACCACTCAACATGCCAAATACCTCGGCAAGAATGAGTGACTACCAAAATAAACATGTTAACGTTGCCAAACCTTACTCTTTGATGGCATCAGAGCCTACCACCCCACTTTATCTAGAAAAAGTAGACCAAACGATGCAAGCCGCAGGCGGCATGGTGTCAACAACATCGGATCTAGCCAAGTTTGCGATTGCTCAACTTAATCTTGGAAAAGTGGAAGGAAAACAAGTATTTCCTGCTGACGTTATTGCTAAGTCGCATCAACAACAAGCGACAACCGAAGCGCGTTATGAAGACTTTGAACGCGATGGCTATGCTTGGGGATGGTATATTGGTCAGTATAAAAATGAGAAAATGCTTCATCACTTTGGCGGCTTTGCAGGTACTCATGCTCACTTATCTTTTATACCAGAGCAGAAAATTGCCGTTATCATACTTAATAATGAAGATTTTTTGAGCGGTAAGCTAACATCGCTTATCGCTGATTATATCTACGGAACTTTACTAAACGATCCAGATACCGTCACACGAGTTAATCAACGTTTTGATTCTTTGAATAATAAACTTAGTGTCATCAATAAAATGCGTGCCAAACAACAAGAAAAAATAGCCGCCCGGCAATTAGTTTTATCTCTACCTAAAGGCGCTTACTTAGGGGTTTACCAACACCCAACATTAGGTGACATCGAAGTCAGCTTAACGTCAAACAAACAGCTAGCATTGCGCTGGGGCCAGCTATCAACAATAGCAACAGGCTTTGACAAAGCCGATAAACTCAGAGTAACTTTTATACCGACGTCTGGAGAAATCTTGTCATTTAATACCACAAATCAGGTAGATAGTTTAACCTTTGATGGTATGAATTTTGTGAAAAAAAGTTAAATTTACAAAAATATATTGAGCTGCATCCAAAATTGGATGCTGCCGTATCTAACCAATAACAACCCAAATAATTTTAGCGAGTTTTTTTATGTATGACTTTATGATCCCGATATCACTGCTCGTCGCTTTCACCATTATTATCTGCACAAACTTATACTTGAGCAGCCGCAATAAAAAAGATGTGCAAAAAACCATTCGACAAATGATCGACCAAGGGCAGCAACTAACCCCCGAAGTGTTGGAAAAATTAGGTAGCTATAAAACGACTAAGCAAGTTGATTTAAAGCGGTGCTTGGTATTGATCAGTCTAGCGGTTGCTTGTGTTATTTCAGGCTACCTAGTCGATTTACCTAAAGTAGCGTTTGCAATCGCTATTTTTCCACTAATGATAGGTATTGCCCTTGGTATCGCATGGAAACTTGCTCAACGTGACGACTAACCGCTGGTTGTTCTATCATCGAGAGCGTTATGATTGCTGACAACGACCTAATCGCCCGTGTTGTTTTCAACAATGATCAGCATGCGTTTACCAGTTTAGTGCGCAAATACCAGTCACCACTTCGACATTTTGTTCGAAGGTTAACTGCCGGAGACCACGCACTTGCTGATGATATTACTCAAGAAGCATTTTTAAAGGTCTATCAGCATATAGAAAGCTTTTCTGGGCAATCAAGTTTTAGTACATGGGCACATAAAATTGCCTACCACTGTTTTTTACGCGCAAAAGAAAAAGTGCATTATCAACATGAAGTTTTTGATTTAAGTGAAGTGCTAACAATGACACAAGAAACCGTACCGGAAAACGATATCATTATCGAAAAGTCAATGAAATCACTGTCAATAGAAGAGCGAACCTGCATCACGTTGTCTATCAGTGCCGGAATGAGCCATCAAGAAATAGTAACGATAACCCAATTGCCACTAGGTACGGTCAAATCACACATTAATCGAGGTAAACAAAAGCTAATTGAAAAGATGCAATCTCAGCAAGCTAACCAAGGGGAATATAATGAATAAAGAAACCGACGCTTTGTTGGAGCAGCTACTGCAATATCACAGCACACTGCCAGAAGAAACATTTATTCAAGAGATAACCATCAAAATTAACAAACGACAAAAACTAAAACAAAAGCTTGTCATTTATGCATTAATTGCGGCAGTACTTTTAGCGATGCCATTGCTGTTGACATTGAACTTAGCAGCTTTTTCATCCCTTGAATTTTTAGTAGCGTCCTCAAGTTTACTTTTATTAGCGTTATTAACCAGTTCATGGGTAACTAGCGAAGAGTTTTGACCAGTTCCCATCGTTTAGACTACCGACCTGTTTCACTTTCGACACAATTAAAACTATTTTGCTGTGTCGAAAACAACACACCTTGACACGTCATCTTCAATCAGCCAGAACCAAAATAACAAAAAAGCGATATATAACAACAGATTATAAAATTTTCTATGTTTGGCACGCGACTTGTACTTGTAAACGCCATTACTCACTTTATGTTATGAGATTATGGATACAAGACGTCAAATTCAACCAACGCCTATATGGAAAAAGTACTGGTGGCTACTGCCAATATCTTTAGTCATTTTTGCGCTCTACGCTTTAAACGCCACCTTCGGTAATGCCTCATACATCGTTGATAAAAACGAACTCGTTACTGCTGTTGTTGAACAAGGTGAGTTCAGCGTTAATGTGCGTGCAACAGGCGTTTTAAAACCATTAACTGAGCGTTGGATGTCGTCAGAGGTATCTGGGCGAGTAGAATTGGTTAATGTCAAACCCGGTGCTCGTGTCTCACAAGGGGAAATACTGGCACAGCTTTCTAACCCTCAATTACATCGCGATCTTGAAAAGGCGAGTTGGGAACTAAAAGCCTTTAAAGCTGAAAGCCACGCCGCTCTCGTGCAACTTGAATCGCAAATGCTTGATTTAGAAAATTCAATTGTTGCAGCAGAATTTAATTATCAATCAGCCAAGCTTAAGTTAGATGCTGAAACTCAACTGATGGAACAAGGTAACGCCACGGTTTCAGCGCTTGATTACCAAAAAAGTCAATTATTGGTTAAGCAGCAAATGCAGTCCTGGCAAGCCCAAAAAGAAAAAGCAAAGAAAATGAGAGCCAATATTGACGCCACTAAGCAAGCGCAACAAGCTCGTCTGGGCTTAGTCGAAAACAACTATCAACGTATTGTCGAGCAAGTTAATGCATTAAGTGTTAGATCAACAGTGTCAGGCATTGTGCAGCAAGTATCACTAAAGCTTGGTGAGCGTGCTCAAGTAGGTGATAGTGTTGCGCTTGTTGCAGATCAGCAAGCATTATACGCGCAACTGCAGGTTCAAGAAGTTCGAGCAAGAGACATTGCGCTTGGTCAACAAGTGATTATCGATACCCGCACCCATGAATACAATGCCCATGTTACTCGCATTGATCCTGCAGTAAGTTCAGGCATGGTATTGGTTGATGTCGAATTTACTGAACCACTTCCTAGCGATATGCGCCCAGAGCTTACCGTTGACGGATTGATACAAATCAACCACATCGACAATGCCCTATTTGTTAAACGACCCATGTTTGCGCCTAAGCATACTCGCATTGATTTATTTCAACTCAGTCAAAACCAGCAATTTGCCAACAAACGTTCGGTTGATTTGGGTGTCAGCTCAGTTGACAAAATACAGATACTGTCGGGCTTAGCGGTTGGAGACACCATCATCATCTCTGACACCTCCGACTGGCAAGACCATAAACAAATATTAATTAACTAACAGACAACGTTTGTTGTTACACGTACCAAATAAGATCGATAAGGAACCGATATGACCGTATTACTTAATTTAGAAAACATTGGGAAAACCTTTGTTACCGAAGAAATCGAAACCCGAGCTTTGCACCAGATCAACTTAAAAATCAACAAGGGAGAGTATATAGCCCTTAGTGGTCAATCGGGTTGCGGTAAATCGACATTACTCTCACTATTAGGTTTGCTTGATACGCCAACGATGGGCAGTTTCACTATGGAAGATCAAGATGTTTCGCAATTGTCACGCAATCAACGAGCGATCAAGCGAAGTGAAAAAATTGGTTTTGTTTTCCAATCATTTAACTTAATTTCTGATTTAACTGTATTTGAAAATGTTATGCTACCACTGACTTATCAATCCGGGTGGAGCAAAAACGACATCACACAAAAAGTGAACGCTGTGCTCGAGAAAGTGGAAATGACCCATCGCATCCATCACTACCCTTCTCAATTATCAGGTGGACAACAACAGCGTGTTGCTGTTGCTCGCGCACTAGTTAATGACCCGTCTATTATTCTCGCTGATGAACCTACCGGTAACTTAGACTCAAAAAACGCCCTAGCGGTACTTGATCTTTTAGATAAGCTTCACCAAGACGGTGCAACTATTTGTATGGTGACTCACGATCCAACAAGCGCAAAACGTGCTCAGCGCACCATTGAAATGTTTGACGGGCAGTTAATCAAAGACAGCTCAGATGAACGCATATTGCAGCAAGTTGTAAATAATCACTAGAGAAGGTAGCAAAACAATGCTTATGTCTACACTTATTGATATAAAATATGCACTGAGATTACTACTAAAGTCACCTCGCTTCACGGCAATGACTTTAGGGGTGCTCATTGGTGGATTATCTATTAGTTTGTTCACCTTTTCATTTTTATACACAACTGTCTATAAGCCGTTGCCTTTACCTGAAGGTGATAGTGCGAAAGCGGTAGCCATTTACCACAATGATAAATATCGAAATATCACTGGCTATGAATTTCATCATGTTAAAGATAATATCCAGCACTTTGAAGAATTTGGTATATACGGCACGATTAGTATACGCTTGAGTGTTGGTCAAGCCGGTCGTGATTACTCTGCCAGTTTAGTGCGTGATGGACTGTTTAAATTTAGCCGTACACAACCGCTATATGGCCGGACAATTGAGGCATCCGATACTTTGCCTGATGCAGCGCCCGTTGCTTTAATTAGTTTTGAAATTTGGCAAGAACAGTTTCAAGGTGACACAAATCTTTCAGGTAAAACACTTAGGCTAAATGGTGAAGTCACCGATATCATTGGTGTCATGCCACAAGGATACCGCTTCCCCAGTACAGCGCAAATATGGCTTCCTTTGCGCGATTCCATCTTTAATAAACCAGCGAACCTAAGCAACCAGTTTTTTGCTTACGCCAGATTAAAAGACGGTGCTTCAATAGAGCAAGCAGAACAAGAACTTGGCCAAGCGGTCAATCAGCTATATCAACAACACGTTAAGCTTTATGACCTTCCTGAACTCGTTAAAACGGCAAAAATTTTGACGTTTCCGATGGCACAAACTGGTAATGAAGGCGGTATTGTTTTCGCTTTTCTTAATGGCATTGCTGGCTTAATCCTCTTACTCGCCTGTATTAATGTGGGCAATTTACTACTCGCCCGCACTTTACAACGTCAAAAGGAAACTGCGATACGCGCAGCCATAGGCGCTACAACTCAACGTCTTGTTAGTCATTTAATGTGGGAAGGTATTATTATATCTGTATTGGGCGGAGTCTTGGCCGTTTTACTCGTTGGTGGCGCGCTAGAATACTTTAATATCCTGTTTCACTCTTGGGTTCCAAATGGCGGTTCTTTTTGGTGGCAATATGGTATGGATGGCGCGACACTATTAATGGGTGTTGTCTTTACCTTGGTGACGATTGCTTTATCATCTTTTTTACCTGCATGGCGCTCTGCCCATCAAGATGTCAATGCAACCTTGCGCGATGGTACACGCGGTGCCCAAGGCAAAAAAGCCGGTCGAATGTCAAAAATTTTAGTCACTACCCAGATTTTCTTAGTCGCCACTTTAATGATGATTGGCGCTGTTTCCGCTTATATTTCTCATAAATTAATCAATATTGATCTCGGCGATGATTACAGCAATGTGATTACTGCGCGATTTGGTGTCCCCGACGATAAATATGTTACCAAAGCAGAGCAACTGAACGTTTACCTTTCGTTAAAAGATAAAATTGCCGCTCACCCACAAGTTTCGGGTGTCATTGCAAGCAGTTGGATTGGCAAAAGTACCCTGACTATCGATGGACACGACTTCTCGCGAGAAGAAGATAAACCCTCAGTAGACACAATAACAGTCATCGGCTCCACTGAAACCTATGGCGTTAATCTAATTGCTGGACGACAATTTGAACAACGCGATGACATTAACGCCAGAAAAACCGCTATTATCAGCCAATCCATGGCGAACCGCTATTGGCCAGGTGAATCACCGTTGGAAAAAAGCTTCATTATCAATATTGGTGATGAAGAAGTGCGTGTCTATGTGATTGGTGTGGTAAGCAACAGACTAAACTCGAGCACACTATTTGGTAAACTCGATAGCGCCGATGAGGTTTATCTTTCTGGCCTGCAATTTAGCAGTAATTACTTTATTCTTTATTATCGCATCGAGCCAAACACGGCAAATCCAGAAGAGATATTTTATCAGGCGATGTACGATACTGATCGCAATATTGAGTTAACTTACTCAGTTCAACCAGCAGATCGAAACCGCAGTATGATGCGTGATAGCATGAAGCTAATGTCAAAGGTCACTTTTGTTACCGGCTTCTTTGCTCTGCTGCTAGCCATGGTAGGTATCTATGGTTTAACCGCTAATGCCGTTGCTCAAAAAACACATGAAGTAGGTATTCGCCGCGCTGTGGGTGCCAGTGATAGCGCCATTATTAAGATGTTTCTAAAACAAGGGGCGCGACAACTGGTCATCGGTTTAGGGTTAGCTACGGCATTTTTCGCCTTAATTTCCTTTGGCTTTCATCAGTTTACCGAGCGTTTATTCCCAGTAAGTATGTATTTTGGTGTGGTAATAACCGTTATTGTTGGTCTTTCAACCATTGTTATGCTTGCCATTTTGGCTCCTACTAAAACAGCAGTAAAAATGGAGCCTAGTGCGGCACTGCGCTACGAATAAAGAAAATAACGCTGCTTTGGCAACAAAACCAAAGTGGCGTTTCCTTGTGCTTAGCCATAATTTTTCTTACAGTTAACCTAAATTAAAATTATTGAATTTATTGTGAATAAAAATATCCTGATCGCTGACGATGATTTGAACGTTATCGCCAGCTTAAAGTACTTGTTAAGTGATGAAGGCTTTGATGTACTCGCGGTAACTACCCCTCAAGCAGTAATAGAAAACCTTAAAACTCAATCCGTTGATTTGTTGCTTCTGGATATGAACTTCGAGCAAGATACTACCTCGGGAGAAGAAGGTATCAACTTGGTCAAACAGGTTATGCAAATCGATGAAAACCTTCCGATTATCGTGATGACGGGTTGGGCAACTATCGATGTCGCTGTCAAGGCTATGCAAGCGGGCGCGAAAGACTTTATCCAAAAACCATGGAAAAACGAACGCATTCTGAGCGCTATTGATACCCAAATCAAACTGGCTAGTACCACCAAAAAAGCAGCACGTCTCGACCAACAAAACAAGCTATTAATCGCAAAGGAGCACCCGAGCAACCGTCAAGGCATTATTGCGCACTCCAGAAAAATGCAGCAACTGTTATCAACACTTGATGAGCTTGCCAAAAGTGATATGAGCATTCTTCTCACCGGAGATAACGGCACAGGGAAAAGCATGCTAGCTTCTTACATTCATCAAAACTCACCCCGCTCAGAGTATTCTTTTATCTCTGTCAACATGGGGGCCATCGCTGAATCATTATTTGAAAGTGAGATGTTTGGTCATGTCAAAGGGGCATTTACCGATGCGCGTGAAAACCGCATCGGTCGATTTGAAATGGCAGAGCAGGGAACATTATTTTTAGATGAAATTGCTAATATTCCGCTGGCGCAACAAGCTAAACTTTTAAGGGTGTTAGAACAGCGTCAATTTGAAGCTGTCGGCAGTAGTAAATCCCAACGAGCTGATGTCAGGATCATATCTGCCACCAATGGTGATTTGCTCAGCGCGATTGCCAATAAGGAATTTCGTCAAGATCTATATTACCGGCTTAACACCATTGAATTAAAAGTACCTGCATTAGCTGAGCGTAACGAAGATATCATACCGCTTGCTGAGCATTTTTTAACAAGTTACAGCCAGAAGTATCATCGCGATTGCCCGACACTATCAACAGCAGCTCAAATGGCGTTGACCGACTATAATTGGCCTGGCAATATTCGTGAATTGAGTCATTTAATGGAACGCGTATTGTTCACTTGCAAGTCCACAACAATTGACGCTGAACAGCTTATGCTGTCAGCACAAACTATCGAACAGAACCCAGCCTTGCAGCATGAGTTAACCTTAGATGAAATAGAAAAAGCGGCAATTTTTCAGCGCTTAGCCCACTTTAGTGGTAACGCAACTCAAACAGCAAAATCTCTTGGCTTAAGCCGCAGTGGATACTATCGCAGAGTAACTAAATATGGGCTTGATTAAGCGTCTTTGCAAGCACCTTAAACAAATGATGCTTTATCGGCAACTGCCCTTAGTGTTGCTGGTGTGTGTACCTTGTTTTTTAACTGCGGCGATAGCGTTATTAATCGCTAATATTTCCATATACTTAATCGCTTTTATTCTTATTATTTTAAGCTTGTTATGCCTCTATGTTGTTGTTGCCAGCCAGCAACAAGCAGACTATCAACTAAGAACCATTTCAAATATTGTTGAAGCGATGATCGACGGTGATTATTCACTCAGAGGTCGTTTACACACCAATCAAGCATTCGGCGAGCTGTTAGTTTTAATTAACGAGTTAGCCGAATCTTTGGCAAAACATCGTATTGAAGCCAAAGAGTCTCGATTGCTGCTCGAGCGAATCGTAGAACAAATGGATGCGATGGTTATCGCAACAAACGCAAACGGTGCTGTAGTGATGGCGAATGCTTCGGCAAAAAGACTTATTTTTGAACAAGAGCAGCTAGATGAAGAATTCTTGCTCGCCAGCAATCCGATCGGAAAACAAATTATCAACGCCCCAAGTGGCATCATTGAATTTGGCCAACAACAACTTCGAGGCGAACACTTATTAATCAAAGAAACGTTTTTGAGTGATGGTCAGCCCCACCAATTATACTTGTTAAGTAATGCCGAGCGGTTGTTAAAAGAAAAAGAACGTAAAAGCTGGCAAAGTCTCTTGCGGGTGCTCAGTCATGAAATGAACAACTCATTAACGCCAATCGCTACTATTAGTCAAACTATTGCCAAGCGTCTTTCAGGGCAACCTGCCTCTGCGGACAATGAAAAGCTCAGTGAAGGGATCGCTATTATTTCAGAGCGCGCAGATGCGCTATCGACATTTTTACAAAGTTACAGCCAACTCTCACATTTACCACCTGCCAATAAACAGACCATTGACATCAATGCACTGGTAGAACAACAGATTGCATTGTTTCCTAGCTGCCAACTTGAAAATCAACTTGAAGACAGTTTGACATTAATTGCTGATAAGCCTCAACTTGCCCAGCTATTGATAAATGTGTTTAAAAATGCTGATGAAGCAATGACTGCATGCTGTGAAAAAACGCTGACAATTAGCCAAGAAAGGTCGTCACAATGGCTACATATTTTCATTGCTGACTCAGGTAAAGGCATTGCCAATAGAGATAATCTGTTTGTTCCTTTTTACACCACCAAAACAAGCGGAAGCGGCATTGGACTTGCGCTTTGCCGACAAATTATGTTTAACCATGATGGGTTGATAAATCTTGATAATAGAGTCGATGGCCAAGGTGCCTTGGTAACACTCTCTTTTCCATTAACCTGATCGGTTAAATCAAGTGACCCGTTTTTACAAAAATTATCGTTTCTTGCTCAACATATGGATAATGCTCACTTAGGTGTGGGCTACGTATCCATGTACCTTTCGGATAGCGACCATGTTCATCGATAAACTCTCCCGACAACACAAAAATCTCTTCACCACCGTAATGGCGGTGAGGCTTAAAGCGTTTATTTTTTGGCCACTTAACCAGCGCAGTAGCTTCACATCCGTATTCATGTAACGGCATAACTTTTAAGCCCCCTTGTCCTTCAAGCCATGGAGAATCTTGAGTTTTTATTCGTACCTGTTGATTATCACCCTGTTGAAACTGATGTAATTTAACCAACAATACACAACCATGCTGACTATAAGGACTGTGCTTAAAGCCTGGTGGGTTGCGAATATAGGAGCCTGCGGGATAATCACCGGTATGATCTGAGAAAACCCCATTGAGCACGAGTATCTCCTCTCCTTTAGGGTGCCCATGTTCGCTAAAGCTCGCACCGCGTTGATAGCAGACAATACTGGTCGCGTGTCCCTGCTCAGCTTCTTCTCTTGCCAATGGTTTACGAAGCACGCCTTTACTTGGGCTTTCTTGCCAAGATTGCAGTTCAGTATTAATGACCACCTTGTGATCAAAATTCATGTTTAACACAAGTTCCTCCTACCGACAAAAATTCGAGTTTAATACGTTTTCAATCAAAAAAATGTTTAACTAATAACGAAAAACCTTTCAATGAATGTGGAATAAATGGTAAAAATGACAAATACTTAAGGTTAAATAACAATGATTAGGAACTAGTATAACACGTGAAAATTGTCTCTCTTACTCAGGATGACAACTTGTCGTTTAAAATCAACCAACAATTACGCCCTAATGATATTCAACGACTCGATATTTACTTTTCTCTACCTGATGAAATGGGTATTAATCCGATCACAACCCCAGAAGACAGTTTTTTTTACAGTAGCATCAAATCAAACATTGCTTATTTTTCTGAAGTTGTGCATTTACCCTTGGTACGAAGCCGTTTTATCAGCCAAACCAAAGGCGAAGAGCAAGATTATCGCAGTAACCTAAACTTATATGCTTATCAATTTAGACTAGCATTAGATAATGATTTAAAACAATGCCTGCAAGAGCAGGATGTTGAATTATTTTATCAAGCCGCTTCAGAGTTGCTCGAACAAACCCAATCGTTGTTAAAGAAGTTACGCCGTTATACACCACCCGACCAAAAACTGAGTTCATACTTTGAAAACGTTGATAATTATCTTAGTTGGTACACCGAGCAGTCTTTCTTGAATTTACTCGCCAATGGCCCGAAAAGTAGCGAACTCAGTGAGAGTCGAGATGCAATTTTCGAACTATGTCGTAGTGAGAGCCGATATCGGGACGAGTGTAATTACAACTCTCACCTCACCATGGATGATCCAAACCGGATAACCAATAAAATGCGTTTGCTGCAGCGCTTAAGTGAAATTGGCGTCGTATTTAAAAAGGAAACATTTAACTTAAATGAAAACCTGCGCCGTTTGGTTCGAGGTAGTGTCACAGCGGTTATCATGGGCTCAGTGATGGCAATCGTGTTAAATTCTAGAACGGTTTACACCGAAGTCACCCTATTATTGGTTGTCTTTTTAGGTATTTTATATGGCTTAAGAGAGATTTTTAGGGATGACTTAGTACGCATAGTTTGGCGTTGGATACAGCGTGGTCGACCTAAGTGGCAGTTACTGTTCAGCGATAGCCTAAAAAAAGCCAAAATGGCATATCAGACCATTTGGCTCGAATACATTAGAGAAAAAGACCTACCACCTGAAGTCGATGCATTGTTTCAAAAACGTCGTCAGCAAAACCAGCAATCTGCTGAGTTATTGCACTTTCGCTGTGAAACCAAAGTGGTTGCCAAAGATTTTATGCCAGGATTTGAAGAACTCCAATGCCAGTTATTATTTACCCTTACTCCATTCATTCGTTTTTTGAAAAAGGGCGAAGGTCGCTTATATTCTCTCGATGGTAATAAAATATCGAACCAAGGTGTTGAACGTCGCTATCAAATAAACTTTGTTGTCATGCAAAAAGACAAACATAAACGACGATTTTGTCAACGCTATAAGTTAACCATCAATCGTTCAAAGATTGTTAACATTGAAGCAATGGAGTCAGAGCAAAACTTTGAAGTCAAAGAGGAAATTAGTGCCGATACCGTTGAGTCCGTAAGTTAGCCCCTTAGAGAGCAAAACTAAAACGACAAATATTACCCGCCACCTGAATAATTGTACTATGGTTTAATAAGCACAATATCGGGGGATAAGTTTATGAATCTAGATTACCAGCATATTTTAGCCGCAGTTAATCCGCATAAAAATAATCAAAACGCTTTGGAAAAAGGGTTGACGTTGGCTCGGCGCGCTAATGCAAAGCTCACCCTGCTAATGATTTGTGCGCCAAACTCTCCATCCACATCAGAACTTAACCAGCAACTTGACGATATTGAAAGGTGCAGTCAACAAGCCAAAAAAGATGGCCTAGATGTTATTCTTAAACAAGTACAACACAAACATGACTACAAGGCAGTTTTAGAGGAACTAAACGAACAACGCTATGATCTGGTCATTAAAGAGCGCGATGCAAAGCACCATAACTATTTGGGTATTGCGACTTGTGATGATTGGCATTTGCTGCGCGATATCCAAACACCGGTTTTATTGGTGACCAGCAAAGCTTGGCAAGCGCATGGACATATTTTAACCGCCATTGATACTGAACGAGATAATGAATCTCATCAACAACTCAATCAACACCTCATCAATACCAGTTGTTATATGGCGAAGCTTCTTGACAGCAACGCTCACTTTCTTAATTGTTATTTAGGCGAACATACCAGTGTCTCAATAGAAGAGCCATCAGATAACGTGGAAATGAGTGAAAAACGTCAACATTGGCATCACCTAGTTGAATTGATAAGAGGCAATCAGCAGGTCAACAATATTCCCAAAAAACTGCACTTGCGTTGCGGTATTGTTGAAGATGAAATCGCTGCTTTAGCATATCAATACGAAGTCAACATGGTGTTATTAGGTACTACTGAACGACAAAGTTTGGTAAATACCATGCTAGGCCACACTTCAGAATATATCATCGAGAAACTCGATTATGATGTTTTGGCCATTAAGCCAGATAATGACTGGGGTTAAAATAATCGAATAGATGATAAAACTTGTTTATCAATAGCGACTTATGCGATATTAACTTACCATTATCTTTTAGTAATAAACCGAAATGAAATCACTGCTAGCCATACTTCTTTTTTCGTTTAGCCAACTGTGCTTAGCAAACAGCGCTATCCACCAAGAACTCGTCAATTATTGGCAAGAATCCAGTCGCAGTGTTGCCGAGGGCGACTTTGTAAGTTATAAAGCGAGCTTTCATCCACAAGCGATATTGGTGACGGATATGGCGAATAAAAGCTACCCTATCGGCCAGGCATTTGCGCGTTGGCAACAAGGATTTGAAGATACTAAAAATGGTAAAATCACTGCTGGCGTAGAGTTTCGATTTTCAAAGTCGTTAATAGGAGAAACCAGTGCCCACCAAACTGGCATGTTTTATTATTATTCAATAGATGAAAACGGAAAACGCAGTGACTTCATCGCTAACTTTGAAGCCTTACTGACAAAAGATGCCGGAAAATGGCAGATGATGATGGAGCGACATATTTCACAAGCAACGAAAGCAGAGTGGGAAGCCCTGCCCCCGTTGACTGATTAAACATAGTTCTTATTTTAAATGGCGCGCATGAAACGCAATGTGCTCACCAATAAAACTCGCAATGTAAAAATAGCTGTGATCATAGCCAGGGTGTCGACGGACAGTTAAACCTGGCAAATAACTAAACTCATCCAACAGATGATTATGAAGCTGCTCTTGAAGAAACTCGTCCTTAAGCCCTTGATCGATTAAAATCGGTACAGCGCAGCCGACCTGCTTTAATAATTGATAACTATCATAAGTTTGCCACGTACTTCGATCTTCGCCTAAGTAACCGCTAAGCGCTTTTTCACCCCAAGGGCATTGACTAGGCGCTAAGATCGGTGCAAAAGCAGAAATACTTTTAAAGCGTTGCTGATGCTTAATACCAATCGTTAATGCACCATGCCCCCCCATCGAATGCCCACTGATCCCTTGTCGACTGCCATCAACATTAAAGTGGTCTTCAATTAGCTTAGGGAGCTCTTCAGTCACGTAGCTATACATATGATAATGTGACGACCAAGGAGTCTGAGTAGCATCGACGTAGAAACCAGCTCCTAACCCGAAATCATAACTGCCATTTTCGTCATCAGGCACTCCCTCACCTCTAGGGCTAGTATCAGGGCATACAATCGCAATACCGTGTTCAGCCGCGTACCGCTGAGCGCCAGCCTTTTGGACAAAATTTTCGTCGCTACAGGTTAACCCTGATAACCAATAAATAATCGGCACCGATGTACTTTCAGCTTGCTTGGGTAAAAAAATCGAAAACGTCATCATACAATTTAACGAAGTTGCTTGATGTTGATAGCGTAACTGACGTCCACCAAAGCACTTATGTTCACTGATTAATTTCATATGGCTTCCTGTAGCGATTAATCGTAAATAATAACCGAACGAATACTCTTACCTTCATGCATTAAATCAAAGGCTTTATTTATGTCTTCTAGCGGCATGGTATGAGTGATCAAATCATCAATATTGATTTTACCTTCCATATACCAATCAACAATTTTAGGAACATCTGTTCGTCCTCGCGCTCCACCAAAAGCACTACCTCGCCAAGAACGCCCCGTTACTAACTGAAATGGCCTGGTCGAGATTTCTTGGCCAGCGCCTGCAACACCAATAATCCAAGATTCCCCCCATCCTTTATGACAACACTCTAATGCTTGGCGCATCGTATTAACATTACCAATACATTCAAAACTGTAATCGGCACCACCATCCGTTCGCTCGATGATTGTCGCAACAACATCGTCAACTTCATTTGGATTAATAAAATCAGTCATGCCAAATTGTTTCGCTAACTCGACTTTATTTGGGTTAATATCAATACCAATAATTTTATCCGCGCCGACTAACTTAGCGCCTTGAATAACATTAAGACCAATACCACCTAAACCAAACACAACCACATTCGAACCTGGCTCAACTTTGGCGTCAAACGCAACCGCACCAACCCCAGTGGTTACACCACAACCGATATAGCAAACCTTATCAAATGGTGCATCTTTTCTAATTTTAGCAACCGCTATTTCTGGTAATACCGTATGATTGGCAAAAGTTGAACAGCCCATATAATGCAACAGTGGCTTACCATCAATTGAGAAGCGTGATGTGCCATCAGGCATCAAGCCCTGCCCCTGAGTCTCTCTAATTGCCTGACATAAATTGGTTTTTGGATGTAAACAAAAATCACATTGACGACATTCTGGCGTATAAAGAGGGATAACATGGTCTCCAGGAACGACGGACGTAACCCCTTCTCCAACTTCTAGCACAACCCCTGCACCTTCATGCCCTAAAATGGCAGGAAATGCCCCTTCAGGATCATCGCCTGATAACGTAAAGGCATCAGTATGACAAACTCCCGTGGCTTTAATTTCAATTAACACTTCGCCAGCTCTCGGGCCTTCGAGATCAACTTCCATTACTTTTAATGGCTGACCGGCGCCAAACGCTACTGCTGCTTTTGTTTTCATCTTTTTGTCCTTTATTAATCGCCTGTGGTGGATTAAATGTAGTCAACCCTATCATTCTCGGCAAAGATAATTACCGTATCTGTGCATAAAGCTTGACAGTTTTATCGTCAATTGACAGTTTTATGGTTTATTTGTTCTCACTATTTAAAAAATAACATATATAAATCATTAGCATAAGCACTATTTCCTCAAAAAAATATCCATTCTCCTTTTGTTGTATTTGCTTTATTGAACTAGTGACCAATTTTAAGTTAAGTTACAGTTAACAAAACTTTTACAACACGAGAAAGGTCTATCGAGTAATCATCGACCTCGGGAAATCAACAATGTATAAAAAACTTTTTACGGTCAGTACTTTGGTACTGGCGATGCAAGGGTGTATAACCACAGAGCAAAACTCAACAGCATCAGCCAATACAACATCAAGTAAAATGGCTTCAACAACAGAGAAAAAATTAGCAATTGAAAAATACCAACTTCCAAATGGTTTAGAGGTTGTTTTACATCAAGATAAGTCAGATCCTATCGTTGCAGTTGCCATTCAATACCATGTCGGCTCTAACCGAGAAAAACCCGGTCGAACCGGCTTTGCTCACTTTTTCGAACACATGTTATTTCAAAACTCAAAACATGTCGGGCCAGGAAATTTTATTAAAAATATCGGTGATTTAGGCGGTACACTCAATGGTGGTACTTGGCAAGACGGCACTATTTATTATGAAGTGGTACCAAGTGACGGTTTAGAAAAAGTATTATGGATGGAGTCTGACCGCATGGGTTACTTCATCAATACCGTAACACTTGAAGGTCTTGAAAACGAAAAACAAGTGGTTAAGAACGAAAAGCGTCAGGGTGTAGATAACCGCCCATACGGCCATACAGAGTATGTGACCCTAAAGGCATTATACCCAGAAGGCCACCCTTATAGCTGGGATGTTATCGGTAGTTTAGATGATTTACAAAACGCGACCCTCGCAGACGTTAGGGAGTTTTACCAAAAATGGTACGGTACCAACAATGCTACCTTAGTGCTCGCGGGCGATTTTGATAGCGAACAAGCCAAAGCATGGATAGCTAAATATTTTGGTGATTTAGAAGCACGTGGTGATGTTACACCACTACCGCCAATGCCTGTGACATTAACACAAGATAAATCGCTCTACCATGAAGATAACTTTGCCAGATTACCTGAGCTAACCATTTCCCTGCCAACTGTTGAGCAATATCATCAAGACGCTTATGCACTTGATTTACTCGCTAATATTTTGGCCGTAGGTAAAGATAGTATCTTGTACAAAACCTTGGTTGAACAAGATAAACTTGCGCCAGATGTTCAGGCTAGCAATCACAGTGGTGAAATTGCTGGCGTATTCAGCTTTACCGTGCGCGCCTTTGATGGCGTTGATTTGGATAAAGTTAAAGCAAGTTTAGATAAAGCATTAGCGACCTTCAAAGCTAATGGTTTTGGCGATGAACAGTTGCAGCGTATCATGACGCAACGAGAAACCAATTTCTATAACGGCCTCACTAGTGTTTTTAATAAAGCAGCCGCTATTGCAAGATACAATGAATTTGCAAACGATCCTCACCTGATTACCACTGAAATTGAACGATATCGCGCCGTCACTAAAGAAGATATTATGCGTGTATTTAACCAATATATTGATGGTAAGCACAGCGTTGCCACGAGTTTTGTTCCAAAAGGACAAATTGAACTTGCTTTAGAGGGCGCTATTAAAGCTGATGTGGTTGAAGAAAAAATTGTCCAAGGCGCCGAGCAATCTATGGCGGAGGCGGCACAAACCGCTGCAAATGAATTAAAGCCGCTTGCGTTACCTGAATCTTCTTTTGATCGTTCAGTGATGCCAGCAGATGGTAAAAGTAAATCAGTCAATCTACCTGATGTCTGGCAATCTCAGCTCGACAATGGTGTTACGGTTATGGGTATCGAGCATAATGAACTACCTTTAGTATCGTTCTCTATTCGAATGATGGGCGGGCATTCACTGGATCCTGAAAATAAAGATGGTGTCGCAAACTTATTAACATCAATCATGATGGAGGGTACTGCCAGCAAAACCCCACAACAGCTTGAACAACGGCTAGGTGATTTAGGTGCAGATCTTAATTTTGTTGCAGAAGAGGAATACATCACCCTGTATGGCAATACCTTAAGTAAAAACTTTAATGAAGTTATTAGCCTTGCCCAAGAGATATTGCTAAACCCTCGTTGGGATGAGGCTGAATGGCAACGTATTAAAAAAGAGACTCAATCTCAAATTCAACAATCGAGTGCTAATCCGGGTTCAATCGCCGAAAGTGTCTTTGCCAAGTTAATCTATGGCAGTGACAGTAAACTAGGCACGCCAGTAATTGGTTCAAGTGAGTCTGTTAGCAATATTAACCTAGATGATGTCAAACGTTTCTATCAACAAAATATTGCCGCAAACCTCACGACTGTGCACGTCGCTGGCGATATTACTCAAAGGAAAGTTCAAGCATCGTTAAATGAACTTGCTAAAGGGTTGACTAAAAAAGAAGTAAAGTTAACTCAAGTCACCGCCTTACCATCAATTGAAAAAGCTCAGCTTTATTTTGTTGATGTACCTAATGCTAAACAATCGTATATCCGTATCGGTAACCCAGCAATGGCTGCGGGTGCCGATGATTATTACCCTGCGGTTGCCGTTAATCATCAGTTAGGTGGAAGTTTTTCTGGTCAGCTTTTCCAAATACTACGTTTACAAAAGGGTTATACCTACGGCGCGTATTCAGGAATTAACAGAAGAAATGGCGTCGGTATTTTTACCGCTCAATCAAGTGTTCGCTCTAACGTTACCCTAGAGTCTTTACAAACATTTAGAGAAATTCTTGGTAACTACGGTAAAAACTTTGACCAAGCCGCGCTTGAAGGAACTCAATCAGTACTTAAGCGCGCCAATGCTAGCGCCTTTGAAACAACAACCAGTTTATTAGGTGTCGTGCAAAATATTAGCAGCTATCAATTACCAGCGAACTATGTCGAGCAACAGCAGCAACAGTTAGCTGATCTAACCCTAGCACAAGCAAAAGCCACCATAAATCGATATATCAACCCTGATAAAATGATTTATTTAGTGGTCGGTGATGCAAAAACTCAATTACCTCGCCTCAAAGAACTTAACATGGGAGAGGTTATTCAATTGGATAGAAAAGGCAATAAAATTTAACCACCCGCTCTCGATACGTTAAAAGCTTTAGCACCACGCTAAAGCTTTTAACTATTCATTGTCAGTATTTTTTACACTTCATTTACCACGCCTCGAAAAATCATTTCACCCACTAATTTTTTCATTACATTACAAAACTTTACACAAAAGGCTTATTTATTGCATTAACAAGTTTATTACAAAAAAGTCATTGATGTATTTTTAAGGTAACTTATTTGTAAAGGCTCAATAAGATAAAATAAAAATAGATAACCTAAAGGTAAAACTATGCTAAAAAGTAAAATCTCAACGGTTGCCTCGTTGATCGCGGGTCTCCTATTATTACCCTCGTCTGTAAACGCTACGACTATAGCACTCGACTATGATCCGGCTCAATTTGCTGATGATAAAGGGCAACAAGCACTGGCTGGCTTTCAAGAAGCAGCAATGTTTTGGGAAAGTGTATTTGCTGATGATATCACTATTAATTTGGGAATAGGCTTTGCAGCTCTTAAGCCAAATACTATCGGTGAAACACGCTCTGCACAAGATGTCTACCTCTATCAAGACGTTGCAACGGCTTTATTTAATGATCGCACCTCTGCATTAGATAATATGGCAACAAATAGCTTACCTTGTGAAGATCAAGGTGCTGGCGCATGTAGTTTAAGCTTTTTAGATCAAGAAAACCCAAGTGCCCCTGTTTCTCCAGAGCAAGATCAAGATGGCTCAGTTGATAACTTTGCGATGGTGGTGAATCAAGCTAATGCAAAAGCATTAGGATTGGGCGAAGGTTTTGGTGGCTGGAGTGACTTAGACGGTCAAGTAACATTTAGTAGTGAATTTGCTTTTGATTTTGACCGAACTGATGGTATCGATTTCGATAAAATGGATTTCGTTGCGGTAGCTATTCATGAAATCGGTCATGCGTTAGGTTTTGTTAGTGGTGTAGATACTTACGACTTCGTCTACAACTCTGGCGAAAGAGATCCTGAATTTGACGTAGACCCTTACGCTGTTGCTTCAGTATTAGATTTATTTCGCTTCTCGGAAGCCAGTGTAGCCACAGGAGCCGGTGTTCGTGATTGGACCCCTGGATCAGAGGCCTATTTTTCAATTGATGGTGGTATGACCAACTTAGCTGATTTTTCTACGGGTAGTTTTGGTGGCGATGGTTGGCAAGCAAGTCATTTTAAAGACAATTTAGACATTGGCATTATGGATCCGTCTATTGCCTTTGGTGAATTTGGTGATGTAACCGTAATGGATTTGATCGCCTTTGACGTTATGGGCTGGGATATCAATGTAGCAGAGGTTCCTGAGCCGACCACTATTGTTATGTTTGGTCTAGCATTAGCAGGATTAGCGGGCAGTCGACGTAAACGCGCTTAGTACGAGCGCATAAAAAAACTTAAAGGCACTATGAAGTGCCTTTATTGTTTCTATTCCTAAAACTCTTTACTTTCGAAACGATAAGACGCCAACTTTTCCGTCAGCACCCGCCGCTAAAAATAGCTGATGATCACTCGCAAGCGTATAAAACCCCTTATCTCCTGCTTTAGCCGATTCATTGGCTAACGGAATCCACGATTTCCCCCCGTTATAAGAAATATCAGAACTTGTCTTACCCGTTGCTATACACAAATTCCCCTGACATGACATCGCCGTTCTTAACCCTCGCTGACCAGCATCAATTGCTTGCCATTTTCCATCGATTAAACTGGCCATATTGGCGTAGCTCGCAGGGCGCTGCAGATAATCACCGCCAACAACAAACAGTTGCTGCTGATGATTTAATGCCAGCCCATAGCCCCCAGCAGTTTGGGTTTCTGTGTACAATGGCACACTTTGACGCTGCCAACTCGTACCATAATCATCACTAATATAAACTGATGCTGAAAAGCCGCCAGTGGTTAAATACGCTTTACCTTGTTTACCGACAATTAAGGTATTACCGCTCGCCGCAAAGGCGGCCTCTTTCTCACGTATTTTGGGTAAGTTTTGCTCTTCAACTCGCTGCCATGTTTTACCACCATCGCTTGTTCTCTTTACCACATAGAAGCCATCCACGGGATCTCCCATCAAAAGGCCATTATCTCTATCCCAAAAATCAATCGCATCAAAAAAACCTTCTTTATCTGTGTTTTGATAAAGTGAGTGCCAACTATCGCCACCATCTATGGTCTTATAAAGTATTGATTGCTGACCACTGCCAACCCCCATAACAATAGCGGTTTGTTGATCAAACACTTCAACATCACGAAAATCAGTAATTAACTCAGCTTGTACTGATTTATCATGCCATGTTTGACCCGCATCAAAACTCACATAAACACTATTTTTCGACCCCGTCACCCACAAGGTATTTTGAAAAACAGCGGAACCACGAAAAGATAAATTTTCATTCAGGGTAATGTTTTGCCATTTAGGTAAATCAACCATAGAGGTCGCATTACTGGAATATGTCGGTAGCAACATCATAGCTGCCAATATAGCAGCCTTTTTTAATGTCGAATTCACAAAAAGTCCTTGGATAATATTTGAGTAATAAGATGATTCAATAGTACTAGTAAGATATTATTTTTAAAGCTTTTTAAGCGTTAGCATTGCAAATAAATATAATTTAGTCGATAGTAGTTGCATAAAAATAAAACAATAAGTCTGTCCAAGCGTTACTATACTTATTGCAGACGTTATCAAACTTCAAATTAGCCATAAAAGCAATTATGTTAACCGTTGATGAAAAGGTCTTAGAAGATATAAGCAAAGGGTTTTCAGTACCTGCTCAACCTGAGTTACTGTTAAAGCTGCAAAACTTAATGGCACAGCCAGAGCCGGACTTGTCTGCCATTGCTGACACGATAAGTCAGGACGTTGCTGTATCTGCGACAATTCTAAAAACCGTTAACTCGCCAATTTACGGCTTAGCACGTAGTATTTCTGATATACACAAAGCAACACGTTACATCGGCTTGAATGGCATTATGATGTTGGTCAGTAATGCCTTGCTAAAAGACAGTTTCAAACAAGACGATTGCAATATTGCCCTAGAAGAATTTTGGCAAAATGCTACCAACATCGCCAACACCAGCGTATTTATCGGACAATCTTTAAAACAATCATTGTCAAAAGATAAGTTATTTTCTTTAGGTTTATTTCATGACTGTGGAATACCTGTGATGGCAATGCGCTACAATGATTACACTGAAACGTATGAACATGCTTATAACACGCCCAGTGAAACCTTAACGTCAATAGAAGAAAGTGTTTATCAAGTCAACCATGCAACCATAGGCTATTTTGTTGCTTCTTCGTGGCGATTACCCAAAGATATTTGTCAATTAATATTGTCGCACCATGATCGCAGTTTTTTACATGTTATCGATCAAAGCTTGCCACAATGCTACTTTGCGACATTAAAAATGGCGGAAAATCTCGTTCATAATCACAAGCATTTTCGAGATTGTGCTGATTGGGCGTTCTTAAAGGATTCTATTTTGACAACGCTTGATCTCGACGAAGAGCAATATCAAGACTTGATAGAAGATAGCGCTAATTTATACCAATTGAGTTAACTATTTATTTCAATTGGTATTACAGACCTAATTAACCATACAGTTACGCGATAAACGACTGCCATGAAGTTAATAACTCAAGAAAATCTTCAGGTCCGCAACTCGCTTCTCCGTCACTGTCTAACGCAAGTTGTTGCTCAAGCAAATGCTCAGGTAATAAGGTTAAGCCATTGTGTAAAGCATTGGCATAAACTAGTACATCATCTCGATTAATCACAAGCGAATATTCACTGCCAATAAACTTTTGCTCTGATGAGCTTCCGTCAATAACTTGGTTCACTGTTTCGATTAATTTAGCGATTCTATTGAGATCAGCACCTAGTTCAATTTCAAACCATACCCCGAACGCCCGATGGTCGTCCGAAAAGTTAACCGTTGCGTTACCGGTAACAACATCACGCCGAAATTCGTATTCCAAACCGTTTCTCTTCAATTACCTTAAAGACATATTATCTTTGTTAATGAGGGAACTATCAATCAAATAAGGCGTCTATGTTATTCCTTAGTTATCAATTAGTTTTGTTGTGAATCGTCGTTCTTCTTTTTCATTTTCGTTATCTCTCGCTGTGCATGCCGTTATGTTGCTTTTGCTGGGCAGCTATCATACCGTTATTGAAATACCCAAAGAAAAGCCGATAACACCAATAAAAAGTTACCTTTATCAACAACCAAAACCGAAATCCGAACCTCAAAAAGTTGAATCAAAACCAGAGCAAGAACAAGAACAAGAACAAAATGTAGCAGCAACTAACTCTGAGCAAATCAATGCCCAAAAATCAAAAGAAAATCAATCGCCACCACCAACTGACCCCGCACCGAAAATCGAACAGGAGTCCGCCCCCCTCGTTGATAATGCAAACACACAACAAAACAACAACCAACACGTTAGCGCGCTCGACCTTGATAATAAAACAAAAACAACTCGGTCAGCCTTTAGTATCAATCAATTAAGTAAACTCAGAGAGAGTATAAATGAGCAACACTACCAGCAAGTTGAATTAGAGCGAGCCCAACCCAATAGTGGCTCGATACTGCATGGAACGCCAAAGTTGGTACCTCATTCGCAAGTACAAGAGTCAGCAGATGAGAAACGTAAGAATGCAACCAGCAGTGTTGGTCCATCCAAACAAATCATTAAAGGTGATGATGGCAGTTGTACCTTGGTTGAAGATTTATCGACAGTCGGTATGGAGGGCATTACCGCGGTAAGCTCGTTTAGCTGCGGTGAGACAAAGTTTAATCGTAATTTTAGAGAACATATGGAAAAAGTAAGAGCAAAACTAGGTAAAGATAAAAAACGTTAATCGTGTTACCTTATCATAATAAAGAACGGCAATAATTACAGTTGGTTGGCGCTAACCGTTTTATCAATACTCGTGCAATCTGCGTCAACAAATGAAAGGATAAAGAGATTTGCGTACTTCTTTTGCTAATGGACACTTATTATGACGACGCGCTATCAGAAAAATAGTGAAATGGCTTATGCCAACCAAGTTGCAAAAATACTTGGCTATCATTGGCAAGTCGCTAGTGCACCCAATGAATTACACTGGCCAGATCTTCTCGTTACTGGCCCACAAGAGCACTTTGGTTTAGAGGTAAGGGAAATCTATCCTGAGCAACTACTCGCTGATAGTCAAGCGATAGTCACCGATGGCAAACAAGCGAAAATTGAAGCAATAAAGCAAGCTTACGAACACAATAATCTACGACCTTTAAGGGTAAACTTTATTGGCGACCTTGATCATTCACAACCTATCATAAAAGCACTAAACCAATGTGCGCTGACACTCAATGATTTTGAACAGATGCGTGTTTCACCATGTAAAAACACGCATTTATACATTTGTGCATTACCTACCAATGCAAGTAACCACGAACGCTGGCTTTATGCGGCCGACAATGAACAAGAGCTCCCCTTTCTCACCAAAAATAGAATCGTCGACAAAATTAAGGAAAAGTCCGCTAAGCTGAACCGCTATTCAAAGCATATCAATGATGTTCGTTTACTATTGGTTTGTAATGTCTTGTTTAAATTAAGTAACACACATAACCAAATGCTTCATTCATTATCAGCCAACGGCTTCAATAAAGTTTATCTGCTATCTTTCCCTGATCGTGTTGATGTTATTGAGAATTAAGTTATTGCTCTGGCACCAATAGCTGCTCCTCCTGATCGATGACAAGTAAATAAGCCCGTCCATAATCACCTTCACACACATCTATCATTTGATCGTTGAAATACAATTCGTTGGCACAATTTGCCAAAGTAAATGCTTGACTTACTTTGCCTTGCTCAACGAATTTTTGCTGGTCATTAAGCTTAACAACACCACTTTCTTGGGTGGAAAATAACCGTACAGTTATATAATTGTTTTTAGTGCGGTTAGCACGCTTAAACGATGAAATAGCCAGCTGATTATTATCTTGCCAAACGACAAGGTGATATTCGCTATCATTATCTACCTTAATATGTTGACGATACTGTGCGGTGCTAGATTGCACACCCAAAGTAAACTTGCGCTCAACATTATGTTCATGACGAAAACGCAAATAATCATAGCGCAGTACATCATTACTGATCTGATATTTTACTTCAAAAGGATTTCTTTGCTCACCACCCAATTCTGTATTGGCGATAAACAATGTTAGCCAAGAATCCGTCATATTCACGAGTTGATAGTCATTTTTATAATAACCACTCCCAAAGTTAGCCGTTTCAATATCTTCACTATTGCAAGCGGTAAACATGAATAAATAAACACTTAACACAATCCATTTCATTGGTTTAGTTTCCTCTGTAGGTTAGTAAAATAGTTGCGCCATAACGCTTATCCTCATCTACCAATGGACTATCAACGATGCCATCGTCTATCGATTCTGCTTCTAACCTAGCGACGATTGTCCACTGTCGATCAATTTGGTAAATCATACTCAAATTAATAAGTGGATTCAGAGCTGCGTCTCCTTGATAAGCTACGCGGCCAAGCTGCTCATTGATGTTGCTACCATTGATACCATAAACATAATCAACATAATCTTGACTATACCAACGGGCTCCAATATTTGCTTTTAAGATCAAGTTTCTGGTCAGTGGCTGGCTAAAAACGTCATAGGAAATCGCGCCAGCCAGCGCTTGAGAGTGGTTGGAAATATCTTGCTCCAGTTGGACATTAATCCCTTGCCAGGCAAGTTTTGCCGTGGCGGTTATGTCATAATCCCCGTCTTGATAGCCGAAAAAAATCGGATGGTCTGATTTATCACTGTCGGAGCTAAAAAGTCCATCATAGGTTTGATCTCGTAAACCAATACCAAGCCAGGCTTGCAGTGAGTTAGCACTGTTGGTAAGTCGATAACGAGCAATGCCATGCTTCATTCCAAACTCCCATTGGCCATATGCAGCATTGATATAGGGTAATGCTTGGATTTCTGATGGTTGACCTTGGTAAATAGTGCTTTGATAATTAACCAATCCACCATACTCTAACGACCAATTCTGTTCATATGCGGCACTAAAACAGCTTATCACAGAACAAATGAAGCCTAAGGCTATGCAAACAATTTTCATAATCTTCCTAGATGTAAAGTAAAAATAAAGCATTAGCCTATGGCTTGCAGTTAAAAGCTGCATGTGACAAATGTCATTTTATTTCGTTAACATGCTATAACGTGACATTTGACCTATTGGATAACAGCCAACGTTCATGAGATGCTAATAATATGAAAGAGATCAATATGATAAAAACAAAAAGGGAATTAGGTTTAGGCTTCTTAACTTGGCTTCTAGTCACTATTTTCAGCATGTATCAATGGTTAAACCATACCAGCCCACAAAGCAATATTTTGCCCGCAACCACTAACACCATAACCATCGCGGTTTTCCTGTTTATTGGTTATGCTTTCGGTTGGTTGCTAACTCACTTTAGCCAAATCAAATCGATAGGTTTTGGCATTTCCGCGGCAGCGCTTGCGATGTTAATGATGCAGTTTAATAACGGTATTATCCTCATTTTGGCTATTATTTTTGTGTCAGATCTGTCAGAGCACATTCCATTAAAATATGCAGTAATGCTCGGCATTGTCATTCCATTTACCTATTTTCCGCTTTCGCTCGACGAAAATGTATGGGTTAACGCTTCACTTTTTACCGTTTTTAACCTTTTTGCGATTTTTATTAGCGATAGGTTACGCCAAGTGAAAAAAGCTAAAGAGCAATCTGCTCATCTTGTTCGAGAGCTTAAAGCGACTCAACAATTGCTTGCCATTACCAGTAAACGCGACGAGCGCATGAGAATCGCTAGAGATTTACACGATGTTATCGGCCATCATCTCACCGCGTTAAGTTTACAGCTCGAAGTTGCCCAACAACTATCGCCTGCCCCTGCAAATACACATATAATCAGAGCTCAAAGCATCACCCGCTTGCTATTAAGTGATGTCCGTGAAGCCGTTAGTGAACTGCGTACTGAAAAAGTTCTGGATATAAAAGCGGCATTAGCAGCACTTACTGCAGATATTGACGGTATTACGATTAATTTACACATATCAAATCAATTAACGATTAATGATGCTCGTGTCGCCGAAGCTATTTTTAGAGCGATTCAAGAAGCATTAACCAATATTCTCAAACACAGTAACGCTTCAACCTGTGAAATTAGGCTCGAAAGAGTAAATGACATTATCAACTTAAAAGTTCATGACAACGGTGCACCGACAAAAGAAATCAAATTGGGTAATGGTCTTCAAGGCATGCATGAAAGAGTTCACCACCTTGATGGCCAAGTGAGGATCACCACTAATTCATCAGGTTGCTGTTTAACGATTACCTTACCCGATCCGCAGGAATATTTATGAGTATCTCAATCGCAATTGCTGACGACCAAACACTAGTTCGAGAAGGTATCCGCTCATTATTGGCGCTTAAGCCGCATTTTAACGTCATAGCGGAAGCCCAAAATGGCCTCGAAGCCATTGAGCTCGTTCAGCTTCATCGCCCACAGATTCTATTACTTGATATTCGTATGCCACAAATGAACGGTGTAGAAGTGCTCGAGTCTTTGGCCAGCGCGACCTACTCGCCAGCGGTGTTAGTGTTAACCACCTTTGACGATCATGAGTTGGTACTCAACTGCATAAAACTTGGCGCTAAGGGCTACTTGCGCAAAGATGTTAATTTTAATGATTTAACTAATGCCATAGAACAACTTGCTTTAGGTCATACTTGGTTGCAACCTGGTCTTAGCGATAGAATCAGTCACAATGCCAATAATCATTTAAAAACGACCGAAACAACAAGTTGGCTCAAAGGAGCGGTACCTACATTGACAAAAACAGAGCTACAAGTGTTAAAGCTTGTCGCAGCAGGCTATTCAAATAATGAAATAGCTGACGCTATGTATAAATCTGTTGGCACGATTAGAAATCAAGTCTCTTCTATTTTGGCTAAACTCGATGCCAGAGATCGCACCCGTGCTGTACTGAAAGCACTTGATATGGAAATCATTTAAGTAGAAGAGCTCCAAGCTGATTCTCTGCGAAAAACTTGACAGCCAGTCAAACTAAGTTAGCCTGAAAACTCATTACATAAAAACTAACACAAGGAATTCAAAATGAATCTAGGTGCTTTTTCAATTAGTTTAACAGTAAAAGATTTAACTAAATCAATCGATTTTTATCAGAAACTAGGCTTTGAGCAATGGTCAGGCAATATCGAGTATGGCTATGCGATAATGAAGAATGGCGACCATATTATTGGCTTATTTCAAGGGATGTTTGATAAAAATATTTTGACCTTCAACCCTGGTTGGGATCAAGATGCTAAAGCATTAGCAGCATTTGATGACGTAAGAGAATTACAAGAAAAACTTAAAGCTCAAGGTATAACGCTGATCAAGGAAGTCGATGAAGGCACTACAGGACCGGCCAGCATTACACTGGAAGATCCTGATGGCAATTCAATATTGATTGACCAGCATCGCTAAGCTTGACTTTTATTTCAATAAAACTTTAACTCAAAGATGGTTACTTTGATTGTCGAGTCAGAGCTAAAGTATGTGTGAGCAGTTCTCGACCACCAACCTTACCGTGACCTGGCACTACTTGGCTAACGTTAGGGTACTTGCCCAAGAGTTTTTCAATTGACAAAGGCCACTGAGTTAATTTTGATTCGCCTGTATAGCCAAGACTTTTAGCTTGTTTACTTCTAACCAAACAGCCGCCAAAAAGCAAATTCTCATTGGGAAGCCAAACAACTATATTGTCTGCGGCATGGCCTCCTCCAGGATAGTAAACCGCTATTTGGTCATTTAATAAGGTATCTTGTGGTGTATTAAGGGTATGAATTGCTTGTGCTTGTTGTTTAATCTTTAAAAATTCATTGGTTTGTTGTGTCGCGTAAGTCCTGATCCCTTTATTATTTAGTAGCGATATTCCCGCGGTTCTGTCTTCATGTGAATGGGTTGACAGGCTACCAACGAGATTAAGGTTTTTATCTTGCAACCACGTCAATAATTGCGCTGTGTCTCGCTCTGACCAAGGAGTGTCAACGATAAAAGCATCATGGTTATTGATCACAATCAGGCCATTTGAGCTTACTAAACCAAAACCTTCAATATTTTGATAAGAAATATGCAGGTAAACATCGTCAGTGAGTGACTTAATTTCTAGTGGCGGTATGGCTTGATTAGCACTCGCTTGCTTTGGAATAAAAAATGCTAATAACAGTAGAGATAACGAAAGTCGTTTCATAAAAATCCTATAAGAAAAAAACCATGCCTAGATTATGCTAACTTAAAGCCCACCGGCAAGGTCAAGAAAGTTATTGGTAGAGAAAGACGCTTTATCGCTTGCTAGCCACAAAATAGCTTCCGCTACTTCACTGGCTTGTCCCCCTCGTTGTAACGGAATTTTTGATGCTAATCGGTCAACTCGTCCCGGCTCTCCTCCATCACGATGCATGTCTGTATAAATGAGTCCGGGACGCACACAATTCACTCTAATACCTTCTGCAGCAACTTCCATTGCGAGTCCAGTAGTGAGGGTATCAATAGCACCTTTAGAAGCCGCATAATCAACATACTCATTAGGAGCCCCAGTGCGGGATGCAGCTGAAGAGACATTGACGATCGCACCGCCTAAACCACCGCTTTTAGTCGACATGCGTTTGACCGCTTCTCGGCTACATAAAAAATAACTCGTAACATTATTGATTAGCATGTTATTGATGCGCTCTGCGGTTAACTGCTCTAGCCTTTTTTGAGGTCTTAGCATACCGACATTATTAACAAGTACGTTAACCATACCAAGTTGCTGATCAACCTCGTTAAATAATCTAACAACATCAGCCTCTTTTGAGACATCAGCCTGCAGGGCGACACAGTGTCCTCCTGCGGCTTTAATCTCTTCTACCACTTGGTTTGCACTTTCATGATTTGAGCGATAATTGATGCAAACAGCATAATCATGTTGTGCAAACAACTTAGCTGTTGCTGCACCAATACCTCGACCACCACCGGTAACAATCACGACTTTTTGATGAATCACTTTCTTATTTAACCTTTTTTATTTAGTTAGGCTAATCGTTTAGCCCAATTCCCTTTATGATCTTTTAGACAAGCTTCTTCACTATCATAAATAAGGTGTTTACCGATGACGGTTAAATTAATCTCTATTTGTCGCAACTTTGCATTGACCATTGCTTCAAGCATAGCTTTATCGGAAGAGGCTTGAAAACTTTCCAGCTGCTGAGTAGTATCAAACACGCAAACAATCTTCAAACTACTAGGAAAGCGAGTAAAATTAACTTGATGAGTTAGCCACTGGAAGCCCTCAATACTTTCTAATGCTTGCTGACAAACATCCGTCAAAACTCTTCTTAGCTGATTATCAATTTTTTTATCGGTTTTACGCATGTTCAGAGATAAATCTTTGCCTACACTATGCAACACAAGATACGCTAATTTTTATCGAATGAACACCTAACAAGTTGCCGAAAAAATTAATCGTTCAATAACACAGCTCGACAAGAATTTACTGTTAATGCCAAACGATAGCCAGACATACGCACTCTCGAAATTGATAACAATAGTGAGTTGGTTAAAACCTAACCGCTTTAGTAATCAATATAAGGTACTACAATAATTTGTTGATAATATGGTACTTTTTGGGATAGTCATTTCAATAAACAGGCAATAATAAACGAAATAAAGCGCCTTCGTTAAGGCAAAACATGATAAGCCTGAGTAGTCTTTTCTGATTGAATAATATATGACTGCATCCGTTTAAAAAACGCTTGTCGCTGCTCAACATCGGGCCACGCGTTTTCAATTAATGAGGGGATTTCTTGGTTGGCTAATGCAGCCAGTTGCTCATTTTGATAATGGTAGACCACTAATAAGTCATACCGATCTTCAGAGTGTTTTGACAACAAGTAATCAACCTGTTTCATATGAGGGTTTTTAAGTAAAACTTTATTTTTCCATTGTTGAGATAAAGAAAGCATTTCATCTATACTGCCGCCATCAAACACTTTTATTGGGTGGTTAGTTACAACTCGATATTCGGCCTGCTCCGCATTCACTGCAACGCTTAATATTAACATCGATATCAAAATAATATATTTAAACATGCTTTAAGCCCTCACTCTCGCTAACCGAGTTACTTTATAAAAAAATTTATTTTTAAGGTAGCGAGATTCTGTAAGCAAACATTGCAAAAAATGATTATTTTGTCTGACTATTTTGCTCAGCAAGAACGGATGATATGCCTTTAGCGAAGTTTTGATTTAACTCGATCAAAATCGTTAATCGATGCGCCAAACCTTTAGCAAATCCTAACAATTGCTCAGGTTGCAACTCCCCCATTGCCATCACTTTCTCAATAATTTGCGTTTGATTGCTCAAAAATAACCTTTGCATTTGATAGATTTGAGAAAAGTTGGTGATTTCGCTAAAAGCAAAATTTTGCACAACTTGAGTGACCTTAGCTGAGTCCCACGCCGCACTGGAGATCAGGACCATTTGATATTCAAATGAGATCTCAACATCATCCAGATCGTTCTTAGCTAATGCTTGCTCCTTCTCCTCAATATAGTGAGTTAAGTGAGCCAAAATCTCCTGATGAACAGACAGTTTATCGTTTAACTTTTTTTGATTATCTTTTAATTCAGTGTAAATCGCTTTTCGAGCATTCTCTGCGACTTGCTGAGCTTTTTGGTCATCACGCCATTGATCAAGACCAAGTGCCAACAATAGTGCTACGACGATAAATAATGACTCTAACAGAATATCAGGTAACCGCTCTTTTAAATTAAATTTAACGCCTGCCATTGCTAGTACTCCTTCTTTTTGTCTACACTCTAATAATAATGCGAGTTACTCACTTAATAAACAACCAACTATCGCTAATAGGCTTAAATAACTCCTATAAAATAACTAAATATTATTGGTATAATACCCAGCCATCTTATATTGTATAAAATATATAGGATCTTTGTACAAGGAAGAACTGTAACCACCATTAAATGAAGTCGTAATAAATGAAATTCTTTAGCCAAGGCTCAATCAGCCGCAAACTTGTCATTGCCATTTCAGTAGCGTTTTCTCTACTGCTAACACTGATCACGTTTTCTGTCGCCATTACCAGTGCAGAGAAGCGAGAACAAGAAGTTGTTAATGAAGTGCACTTAACGATGAGCGCAAACAGCGACAAAATCAGCCAATTCATCGGAGAAAAGGTACGGGTACTACAAGCACTATTTCGCCAACCCCCTATGCTCAACTGGATAAAGCAACGTACTGAGCCAAGCGATATTGCTGCTGATACCCTGCAACAGTTCATCGACCAATTATCAGTTGAATCAAGTCATGACAAGACGATAAAGTCAGTTTTCTTTGGTTCGGCATTATCAGGAGAATACTTTTTTGAACAAGGCATCTATAACGACGATGGCTATACTGTCTATGGTCGCCCTTGGTGGGAAGAGATCAAAAAAACCGGTAAAACTAATGTTTCTAAGATAGAGTTTCACCCAGCATTTAATACCTTCTACACCGCCATTAATATGCCAGTTACTGATAACGGACGTTTTCTCGGTGTAGCCGGAGCAGACATCTTACTAGATACCATTTCATCCATTGTCGAGCGAGTAAAATATCAGGGCAACGGTTTGGCTTTTCTGATCGACCCTCATGGTGAGATTATACACTTTCAAGGACTTTCAGAATACAAAGCAGGCAGAACGTTAGCAGATCTTGATCAGGAAAAAGCAACGTCTGGCTTTAAAGCGCTACAACAAAGCCTTGAACAGTCAAAACCTTTGAGTAACGTCTTATGGCACGATACTGAGTATCGCGTATTTATCGATCACGTTAGCAACGAGAGCTTTGGCTTGGATTGGCAGCTAGGGTTAATGGTACCAATCGACGTGATTAATGCGCCAGTTAAAGAAACGGTTGGGCAAATAGTTGTCGCCGCCTTTATTGTATTATTTATTATCGGGGTTTTAGTCAAAGTGATCGCTAGTTGGTTATGTAAACCGTTAGTCAGTGTTCAACAAGCGCTCGAAGAAGTATCTCAGGGTGAAGGTGATTTGACCCAACGTTTAACGGTGAGAGGCAATGATGAAACAGCCTTTATGGCAAATGCTGTTAACCGAATATTCTCGTCACTGCAAAAAATGATCGGCTTTATTGTCGGAGCAAGTAATGAACTTGACGAGTCAGTTCAACATGTCGATCATCTTGCAAAAGCCAATGATACTAGCAACCACCAAATGCGAGAAAACATGAATATGGTGGTTAATGCGATTTCAGAGCTCGCACAATCAGCACAACATATTGATGAACAAGCAGCTCAAGCAAACCAATCGATTTTGCAAGCCAAACAAGGTATTAATCAGGGCAGCACGCTACTAACTGAAAATCAAAATGATTTAAGGTCGTTAGTAAATGACTTTACCCAAACCGGTAATGTCGTTAATCAGCTGCATAAAGATACTCAGGCAATTACCGAAGTACTCGAAGTCATCGAGGGTGTTGCCGCACAAACCAATCTATTAGCGCTTAACGCTGCGATAGAAGCTGCACGAGCGGGCGAGCATGGTAGAGGCTTTGCGGTTGTCGCAGATGAAGTAAGACAACTGGCCGCAACCAGTCAGCAATCTACGGGACAAATTCAAGCGATTATCGAAAAGCTGCAATCTCAAGCGCTTGAAGCGAGTAAATCCATGGAAGCGGCCAACCAAAGAATTCATGCCTTTGAGCAGCATTCTCAAAGCATAGCATCAACGCTCAGTACAGCTGAAAGCGACGTTGAAGCTTGTGTTGCCAATAATGGCGTGATCGCAGAGCAAACTAAAGACCAGGCCAATACCAGTGCTGAATTAGATAAGTTACTACACCAACTCAATGATGAAGTGAATGGTCAAATGGAACGCTCAGAGCAACTTGTCGCTTGCCAAACACAACTCTCCAGCGCCAACAAACGCTTATTTGAACTGGTTGCCCATTTTAAAATTCAATAAAGAACATTATGAACGTTTGAATTTTGGTCTAAAAAAAGCATTGCCTAAGCAATGCTTTTTTTTCTTTACTCAACCATTATGCTGGTTGTTGTAAGATAACCGAATCAGCTTTCTTCGTGTAAGACTCCATGCGATGGAAGTTTAAGTAGCGATAGGTATCTGCCGCTGTCGCGTCAATTTGCTTCGCATATTCCATGTATTCTTCTGGAGTTGGTAACTTACCAAGAATCGCTCCGACACCGGCTAACTCAGCTGATGTTAGGTAAACGTTTGCTCCTGTACCTAGACGGTTAGGGAAGTTACGCGTTGAAGTAGAAAGCACTGTTGATTTATCAGCAACACGTGCTTGGTTACCCATACATAATGAACAGCCTGGAGTTTCAATACGCGCGCCAGCACGACCATAAATGCTATAGTAACCTTCATCAGTTAATTGATCACGGTCCATTTTCGTTGGTGGAGCAACCCACAAGCGCGTAGGTAATGTACCATTGAATTTATCAATTAACTTACCTGCTGCACGGAAGTGACCAATATTAGTCATACATGAACCAATAAACACTTCATCTACGTGAGCGCCAGCGACTTCTGAAAGTAACTTAGCGTCATCAGGGTCGTTTGGACAACAAACAATAGGCTCTTTAATTTCATTTAAGTCAATTTCAAGCACGTGCGCATACTCTGCATCACTATCAGCTTCCATCAATGATGGGTTAGCCAACCAGTCTTGCATTGCTTGGATACGACGTTCAATCGTACGAACATCGCCATAACCTTCGCTGATCATCCACTTAAGCATCACAATGTTAGATTCTAAGTACTCTTTAACTGACTCTTCTTCTAACTTAATCGTACAACCCGCTGCAGAGCGCTCTGCTGAAGCATCTGACAATTCAAACGCTTGCTCTACCGTTAAACCAGTTAAGCCTTCGATTTCAAGCACGCGACCTGAAAACTCATTCACTTTACCTGATTTTTCCACCGTTAATAGGCCATTTTGAATACCGTAGTATGGGATCGCATGAACGAGGTCACGTAAAGTGATACCTGGTTGCATCTTACCTTTAAAACGTACCAACACTGATTCAGGCATATCTAATGGCATAACACCCGTTGCTGCTGCGAATGCCACCAAACCAGAACCTGCTGGGAATGAAATACCTAATGGGAAACGCGTATGTGAATCACCACCCGTACCTACAGTATCAGGAAGCAACATACGGTTTAACCAAGAATGGATAACACCATCACCTGGACGCAATGAAACGCCGCCACGATTCATGATGAAATCTGGTAGTGTGTGATGGGTATTGACATCAACTGGCTTAGGATAGGCTGATGTATGACAGAAAGACTGCATGGTTAAATCAGCAGAGAAACCTAAACAAGCTAAGTCTTTCAATTCATCACGAGTCATTGGGCCAGTGGTATCTTGAGAACCAACTGTCGTCATTTTTGGTTCACAGTACTGGCCTGGGCGAACACCTTCAACACCACATGCTTTACCCACCATTTTTTGTGCTAAAGTAAAGCCTTTGCTTGAACCTTCAACATCTACTGGCTTAGCAAATAAATCACTATCACCTAAGCCCAGCGCTTCACGTGCACGAGTCGTTAAACCACGACCGATGATCAATGGAATACGGCCACCGGCACGTACTTCATCTAATAGTACTGAGCTTAATTTGAACTCAGCGATAACTTCATCGCCTTTTTTAACCACACCTTCGTATGGATAAATATCAATGATGTCGCCCATGTTCATTTTGCGAACATCTAATTGAATTGGCAAAGCGCCTGAGTCTTCCATGGTGTTGTAAAAAATTGGTGCAATTTTACCACCTAAACATACACCACCAGCGCGCTTGTTTGGTACGCAAGGAATATCATCTCCCATAAACCACAACACTGAGTTAGTTGCAGATTTACGTGAAGAGCCGGTACCAACAACATCACCTACATAAGCTAATGGGATACCATCTTCTTGTAATGCTTCAATCTGTTTGATTGGACCAACAACACCGTCTTCATCAGGAGTAATACCTTCACGTTCCATTTTTAACATCGCTTTTGCGTGTAATGGAATATCCGGGCGAGACCATGCATCTGGCGCTGGAGATAAATCATCGGTGTTGGTTTCACCTGTTACTTTAAATACTTTAACCGTGATTTTTTCTGCAACTTTCGGCTTCGAAGTAAACCATTCACCTTCAGCCCATGATTGCATTACTTTTTTGGCGGCAGCATTACCTGCTTCAGCTTTTTCTTTAACATCAAAAAACGCGTCAAACATCAATAATGTGTGAGATAAGCCTTTTGCTGCTGTATCAGCTAGGTCAGCATCATCCAATAGGTCGATCATCGGCTGAATGTTGTAACCGCCCAACATCGTACCTAATAATTCCGTCGCTTTTTCAGCAGACAAGATTGGAGAGCTCGTCTCGCCTTTGGCAACTGCAGCTAAAAATCCGGCTTTCACATAAGCAGCGTCATCTACACCAGCCGGGACACGGTTAGTCAAAAGGTCTAAAATAAACTCTTCTTCACCTGCAGGTGGGTTTTTAATTAATTCAACTAAAGCAGCCGTTTGTTCTGCATCTAGTGGCTTAGGAACAATACCTTCTTGAGCACGTTCTTCTACGTGTTTACGATATTCTTGAAGCACAGCGATCTCCCTTAATATAAAAGATCTGATGTTAGACATTGTGCTATGTCTGTCAGAGTCTTGATTAGAAAATTTTCGGCGTGATTATACGTGAAGCAGATTAGCTTTTAAATCAAACAATTAATCATGGTGGTTATAGTTGTTATAACCACCATGAATAAACATTATTTATCATAATGTTAGCCAATCAACTGGTTAACCACACTCATGTCTACCGTAGTGTAAAGATAGCCTATTTTGACAAACACTCAACATTGGCAGCTAAAGAAGGTGGGATCCAATTAGGACGAGCTTTTTTATCATCAAAAGCTTCTACCCCATCGAGGACTTCAATGGTATAACCATATCCCTGACAAACCTTAAAAGACTGCCTCAGTAAAAATGTCGCCAGTTGAGGAAAATGCGTGTTATCAAAACGATGAACTTTAATATAAAAACGGTTATCACTCAGCTTCTTCTGCTCAAAACGAACATGATGATCAAAGTCCCATTCACTAATGTCGTCATCAAACCGTTTTTGAGTGCAACCAATGGATACAATAGTGACAATAAATAAAAGTAAATAGTTTGAATATTTCATGAATTAACTTATGTTTATCGAGCAAAAGACAATGAAGAGTATACCACGACTTGATTTCGACCACTCTCTTTTGCTAAATACAATGCTTCATCAGCATTTTTAATATTTTCTTCGATATTAATGGTGCTATCAAAGGTAGCAACACCAAAGCTGGCGGTAAATTGAAACTCTCCTTGTGGACAATTAATCACCAGCTTTCTTGTTGCTTCACACATTCTCGTGGCTAACGCCTTAGCGCCATCCGCATTAGTCTGCGGCAATAAAATAATAAACTCTTCGCCACCAAATCGCGCGACAACATCTTCTTCTCGAGCTTGATTTTTAAGAATATTAGCAAACTTTACAATCACCTTATCACCAATGTTATGCCCGTAACTATCATTAACTTGTTTAAAGTGATCAATATCACACAAGATAACCGACATCGGAAAAGCATGCCGATGAGCAGAACTTATCATCGCACTGGCCTGCGCCATAAAGTGGCGGCGATTAAACAGCTTAGTTAATGGATCAGTTACCGAGTTTCGGTAGTGCATATCAATAACATCAGATAATAAAAGAAACGTTAAGCCACCAAACAAAGCAATCGTTTGTAAGGTCAACCACACCAAAACAAGAGACGCATTAATAAAAGGATCATGATAAAAAACACTCGGAATTAACACAATCAAGGGAAAAGGCATTAGCACCCAAACCGTAGTCCTAAATATTTTCTCGCCTTTACTCGGGTTATCAATTTTGTCGACGATAAATCGACTAGCAGCAATGTAAACTAAAAATAGGTTCCAAGAACTGACCATTTGTCTGGAGGACAATGAGTCGCTTAGTTTAAACAATAGAATGTAGTTTATTACAATAATTACGCCTAGATTTACCCAAAAAGCCATATCTTGATAGATATGTTTGTGGGTTCGCCCAACCCGCCACATTAAACCATAGCGTAAACAGTGCATTGCTAAAGTAAAAAAGAAATTCGCTAACAGAACCGATAAATCAGCATCAATAAAGGGGCGTGTAGCATAAACAACATAAAAGCAAGAGTAGCTTAAAAACAATAAAGAGAAGTATCGAATAGTCGTTCGCTGATTATAATCAAACTTCAACGGGCTAAACGAGAAATACAAGGTTGCAATGACGCCTGTCATCGTAGCGACGAATAGATAAGCAAATCCAGAGATTAGTTTGGGATCCATCGACCAACCCATTGCACTAAGACACAAGATACAGTGCTAATTTTATTAGAATAGGTATGAGTATAGTTCGCTAACTGGTTATTTTCTAGACAAGAGTATTGGGTGTCAACAAGGGGCATCTCCTCTACTATATATCACCACACTACCTGACTGGTACTCACTGGTTCTATTCATTGATTCATACACATAATTGCTCCTGTGACTCGCTCCAAAAAAAAATAGAAGAAGCAGACACCTATAATTGTTAAACTTTTAGCCCCTGCTCGTTTGATCAAATCAACTTAATTCTTTTCTGATGCAAAGATTTTTTCAAAAGCATTATAAACCGCCATGTGAAGTGCATCCCCATGTGATTTATCCTCCAAAAATTCAAAGTACACCTTTGAATTTTGTTTTTGCTGTTTTGTCAATTTGTTAAATAACGCTTTCGCCGTTCTTTCCATTACTTCGCCTTCTTTACCTACCGCTACATATATGGACTTATTAGCGCTGTATTCTTGCATTGCTATGTCGAGTAACTTTTCGTCATTCCACCATAAGCTTGGGCTAACAATAATATAGTTATCAAATAGGTAGGGGGTTTTAAATAATATTTCAGTCGCCAAAAGTCCACCTAAAGACTGACCAATAAGCGTATTGTTATGCCCTGTTCGATATGTTGAGTTTATAAATGGTTGCAGTTCCTTTTCGATAAAAGCAATGAAGTGTTCCGATTTACCCGAGGTAGGAAACTCTTTTTGATCGAGTTTATTCTCTGATGGTGAAGTAAAGTCTCTTTTTCTATCAATATTGCTGATACCTACCACAATGGACTCTGGAAGCATGTTTATCCATGAAAAAGAACCAAATTGGACTATGCCTGATACATGAATGAAATCTTCTTCTTTTGAACCGTCGAATAAGTAAATAACAGGATAATTTTTATTCTTATCGTTAGCATAGCTTGCTGGTAAATATATGTTTAAGTTTCTTTTCTCATTTAGAATAGTTGATTCGATGGTAATCGATTTACCAATAACGAACTCCGTTTCACTTAACACGACAGGAAGTTCTTGTCCGTATGAGAAACATGGAAGCAGAAGAAGAAATAACAGTAATTTTAGTTTCATATTCTATTTTTTTTTGTAGGCTACGCTAAAAGTAGTCAAAAATGTAATATAACTCTCGTACTTAGCGACTAAGGACTAAGTAAGATTATCTTATTGCTATGCTTTAGTATTTTCATCTTGAATTGACGCTTGTAGTATGGCTAGGTCGGCTTGCGCTTCTTCAAGTTGCACTTGATAATTGAGCATTTTAGCAATGGCTTCTTTTTTCTCTTGCTGCGCTTGCTCTTCGCTAAGTTTCACTTTTTCTAGCTTAGCTTTAGTGCGCTCTAGTGTTTGCATTAAGGCTTTAACATCTTCATTTTCTTTCGCTAACTGATCACCTCTGATCATTAACTCATCTTCATCAACACTCATCACGACCTGGTGGGATTTATAAACGATATAGTTGTAACCTAGTCGTATCGTCAAAAAAAGTGTGGTTAAAAATAATACCAAAACGTATTGGTTATTTTCGATGGAATGGTAAGCCGCCATCAACCTTTCAATTCCATTACCTGGGGTTAAAAAAAACGCTGAAAATAGTTGATTGTGCCAAACTAACCAAGTAGTTAGGTAAATTAACACAAAACTCGGCGCAGGCTTTTGTTGCTGACTAAAATCTAAAAACGATTTTAACAATTTACGATTGATCAAATGAAATCCCTTCTAAAACTAATTGTATAACTTGCGGTCTTAACGTTAACCAAAAGATTGTACTGATTTTCTATAATTGACTCTACAATTTATCATCAGATCGCCTCAATTTTTTGTTAACCAATAGAAAAACATCTCATTGCTAAAGCACGATGTGCTTTACTTGTTCGATTATGGTGTAATTACTTTTCTATCAAATCCGTCAATCAATACCTTTAAGCGAAGTCAATCATGAACAAACAAGCGATAAGCAAAACCATTAACCAAGCGAGTGAATTGGTCTATGGGTGCATGGGTTTAGGAGGCGGCTGGGATAAAAACCCGGTGACTGCTGAACATATTAAGCAAGCACATGAAATCATTGAAGTTACCTTAGCAAATGGCATTAATTATTTTGATCATGCCGATATTTATACTCATGGTAAAGCCGAGCAGGTCTTTGGTGAAGTTCTTAAAACTCAACCAAGCCTTAGAGATCAAATAATCATTCAATCTAAATGTGGTATTCGTTTCGCAAATTCTTCTATACCTGGCCGATACGATTTTTCATCGACTTGGATCAAGCAATCAGTCGATGGAATTTTATCGCGTTTACATATCGAACAATTAGACATACTGCTATTACATCGCCCAGATCCCCTAATGGAAATTGATATCGTCGCAGAAACACTTGAACAGCTTAACCAATCAGGAAAGGTAAAGTACTTTGGTGTTTCAAATATGAATCATCATCAAATCGCATATTTGCAATCAGCGTTAAGCTCACCTTTACTGATCAATCAAGTTGAACTTAGTCTCAATCAACTCGGCTGGCTAGAGCATGGGGTATTAGCAGGTAACCCGAATGGGAGTCATGGTAATTTTTGTGCTGGTACCCTTGAATATTGTCAAGGTAATAATGTTCAAATTCAATCTTGGGGAAGCTTAGCGCAAGGGCTTTTCTCCGGTAAAGATGTCTCCAATCAAGCAAGTCATATTCAAGCAACGGCAAGCTTAGTTGAAAATTTAGCGGAAAAATATCATACCAATAGTGATGCCATTGTTCTTGCTTGGATCATGCGACACCCTGCCAATATTCAGCCCATTATCGGTACGACGAATATAGAGCGTATTAAACGCTGTGTCGATGCAGTTAAGGTTAAGTTAACTCGCGAAGATTGGTACGCACTTTATGTTTCAGCTCGTGGTCATGCGCTCCCATAAAAAGGGGTAAAGATCTACCAAGGAAGGGCTGTTCATTATCACAAGCCCGTTTTTGACTTCTATTGTCACCGATAAAGCAGGCTTAACTTTTGATTGTTTTTTGGTTAATTCCTACTGAATCAACAAAGTAGCGCCGCTACTTAACATTTTATAACGATATCACCTGTCCTTAGCTTATACAGGTGTGATGATTGTTTATACCCGCTCACAGTAATCTTCAATTTGGTTTCACAAATAAACAAAAATGGAGATTACATGAGACGCTATTTAAAACTAAACTCTTCTACTCTTCTTCTTTAGAGTGAATGAAGGAAAACAATCGCGATTGCTGTTGGACAGACGAATTTAGTATACCAAGGCCAAATTTTCCAAAAAATCCCCTGCTCGACATCACTATTGCCCTGTTGTAACTCTTTAAGTATTTCATTTCTGCGCCAGATCCAGCCAACAAAAATACAACACAGCATGGCAATAATGGGTTGTCCATATTGCGTCGCTAACATTGCAACAAAATCAAGCAATACACCAAGGTTACTAATAATTACCGCACTGATGATAAAAATAGCAATACCTATAAAGGTAGTTGCTTTTTCACGTCTAACATTGTGACGTTCAACCACATAAGATACAGGGCCTTCTAACATCGATATTGAACTGGTTAACGCTGCAATTGACATCAGAACAAAAAATGCAAAACTGACAAACAAACCGACACTGCCCATGGTGTCAAACAACGCAGGAAGGACAGTGAAAACCAAACCCGAGCCAGAAATTAAACTACCGTCTTCGGCAAATATTGCTACGCCTTGCGCTTGCGCAACATACATTGCGGGAATAATTAATAAACCGGCTAAAAAGGCAATAGATACGTCAATTAAGGTAACTTGAGCACCAATTGTCACTAAATTTTCTTTCTTGGAAATATATGAACCATAAATCACCATGACACTGGTTCCCAAAGAAAGAGAAAAGAATGCTTGTCCTAACGCACTGATAATTAAATTAGGCTCGAGAACGCGGGATATATCAGGGTTTAAATAAGCCGTTAACCCCTCAGAAGCCCCATCTAAAGTAAAAACATAAATAATTAACAAGACTAATAATGTAATTAACATCGGCATTAAGCGCTTTGACCATTTCTCAATCCCCTGTTCAACACCACGGCGAATAATATAAATGGTCAAAAACATAAATAATGCGGTAAATAGTATATTTCGCTCCATCGATTGGCTGATAACCCAACCAGCACTATCTTGAAGGCCTGCAACGTTAAATAGCGGTTCAACTGCGTAAGACATCATCCAACCGGCGATAATTCCATAAAAACTTAAAATTAGTGACGCACAAACGACACCAGAAAAACCAACTAAGAAGGCAAAACGTTTATGAAATAATGTACGAGACATTTTCTGTAAAGACGTAACCGCATTAGCTTGGCCATACCGGCCAATCAATAATTCGGCCATAAAGGCTGGGTATGCGAGAGAAAAGGCTAAAAATAAATAGACCAAGACAAAGGCTGCACCGCCATTGCTGGCGGTCTGTGTAGGAAACCCCCAAATATTCCCTAACCCGACGGCAGATCCTGCCGCTGCCATAATAAAACCTAATCGAGAGCTAAACTCCCCTCTTGAAGCTGCCATTGAAAACCATCTTTATTATTATTAATGGCACTAATTTACTTAATGTTGCATCAAAAAAACAGTTCTTTTGTGATTCTGTCAGCGTAATAAACGAAAAACAGGCATCATTTTGTAACGAATCACTTACCAAATTTGTAAATTTCAACGTTTTTCAAGATAATTATTTTCGAGCAACTAAGTGTACCGTACTTATTGCCCTCTCAAGAAAGGCACCCTCGCAGTAACCAAAATAATACAACCATAAGCGCTTAAATTTTTCGTCAAAACCATGAGGCTTAATTTCTGGCCACGCATCGAGGAATGCATCTCGCCAGTGAGCCAAGGTGCGGGCATAATCAATACCAATATCGTGTAAAGATTCGATAACCATGTGGGTGTTTTCTTTAATGTGCTCACTCATAAAATGAATTGAAGGTAAAAAGCCGCCTGGGAAAATATAGCGCTGAATAAAATCAACATTACGAGAATAGTGTTCAAAGCGCTGATCAGCGATGGTAATGGCTTGGATCAACAGCTTACCACCAGGTTTTAGACGTTCATTGCATTGCTCAAAGAAACTTTTCATGTATTGCTTACCGACAGCCTCAATCATTTCAACAGAAACCACTTTGTCGTAAAGGCCTGTGAGTAATCGGTAGTCCTTTTTAAGCAGGGTAATTTTGTTTTCGAGCCCCTGTTTTTTTATTTGCGCTTGAGCATAGTCAAATTGCTCTTCAGAAATCGTTGTCGTCGTTACCTTACAGCCATAGTTCTTGGCTGCATATATGGCTAAACCTCCCCAGCCAGAGCCTATTTCCAAGAGATGATCGCTTGGCTTTAATTCAAGGCGTTGACATATCATTTCAAGCTTATGTGACTGAGCTTCAGCTAAGGACGCCTCTTGATGCGGATATATCGCAGCAGAGTACATCATTTGAGGATCTAAAAACCGAGTGTATAGCTCGTTGCCAAGGTCGTAATGCGCCATAATGTTCTTCTTAGAACCAGTAACAGAGTTTCGATTGCGCGCATGCAACAAAAATTCTTTCACACGGTTCAACCAAGAACTTTTCTTCTCTAGCTGGTCAAGCGACTTTTGCTCTCTGGCCATTAAACGTATCACTTGAGTTAAATCAGGTGTCGTCCACTGCTGTTCAATGAAAGCTTCAGCAGCGCCAATAGAACCTCGTTGCACCATCGCAATATAAACATCTGCATGATGGATGATTATTTTAGCATCTAACCTTTGCTCATGGTTTGAAGGAGCGTTATCACCAAATACATAACTTTTACCATTTTCAAAAACTTCTAAACGCCCCGATGACAACTTTGAAAAAGTTGAAAAAACAACATCTCGACAACGCTTCGCGAACCAAGATGTTTTAAGCGAATTACTTAATACTTGAGTTGATTCCATGAATTACTCCTATCTTCAAACTTTCCAAAATTAGTGCTGTTTTGGGTACTGATAAGGCACAAAGGGGACTTTCTTTACCCACAGCTTTAATGCCTGCCAGTATATTCCTAACACGATGTTCAATGTCATTATTGGTAGCTTTTTCCAAACATTAAACAATGCCTTAGATGCAAACGACTTCTTCTTTAACGCCAGGGTTGCATCAAACACTTTACCTTTTTTTTCCACTTGATTTTCGATATGAACCAACAAGCGATCAGTGTCCACTTTAGGCGCCTTGATTTGCCAATGATATTTCATGTTTAAATCCATAAATGGAGAAACATGAAAGGCTTTTTCTGTGGGTTCAATACTATCTTCGTCATTAACGTCAACCAGGTAATAGTGACGTTGATTCCACGGGGTGTTACTGACTTCAGCGAGCATATAGTGACAGTGATCATTTTCATCGTAACAAAAATAGAAATTGGCTGGACTAAAGTACAAGCCAAAACATCTCACTTGGACTAACATCACGACCCTGCCGCTTAACGCCTTTCCCCCTAAAGCAACAATCTTTTCGGTAATACGGGCTTTCAAACTACTCGGATCACCCTTGATATAGTCGTTAGCGACAAAGCGCAAAGGTTTGTACCATTGACAACCAAAAAGCCAGTTTTCCAATACGCCTTGCTCGACCTCGTTAATATCTAAGGCCAACATATATAAGGGGTAACTAAAATCGAGCTCAGCGGGGGCAAAGCGTCGATGACGCACTTGTCCTTCATATACCGCACTGTTGAGGTCAATCATGTCGTCTTTCCATCTTCATTACGACTTTACGCCTCTAATGAGCAATCGAAACGATTAGCAATATCAACGGCACTTTTTACACCATCTTCGTGGAATCCGTTATACCAATAGGCGCCAGCGAAGTGCGTATGGTTTTTACCACATATAAGTGATCGTTGCTGTTGCGCTGCTAACGATGTCACTGAAAAGACTGGATGATGATAAGTAAATGATTTTATTATTTTCTCTTCTGCTATTGCATGTCGCTGATTTAACGTAACGCAAAATGTGGTATCACTTTTTATTCCTTGCAAAATATTCATATTGTAAGTGACGCTGGCTGGCACACTTCTATCTTGATTTAATTGATAATTCCAACTGGCCCATGCTAGTTTTCTCTTCGGCAATAAACGCTCATCGGTGTGCAAAACAACATCATTAGCACGATATGGCATTGCCGATAATATTTGACGTTCTTGCTCGGTTGGATCCGCGAGTAAAGCAAGTGCTTGGTCAGAATGACAAGCCAGTACCAGCTCATCAAAAACTTCCATGCTATTATCATCAAAATAAAGTTCGATTTTATCATTAACTCTTTTAATTTCAGTTATATGACTATTGAGGTGTATGCGCTCTTCAAACGGTTTAACCAGAGGCGGAATATAATTCTTTGAACCTCCTGGAATAACATACCATTGAGGTCTATCGGTGACATTCAGCAAGCCATGATGATAAAAGAACTGAACAAAAAACTTAAATTCAAACGCTTCCATTTGCGCGATAGAACTTGACCAAATTGCAGCGCCCATCGGTAAGATGTAATGCTCAGCAAAAAACTGACTAAATTTTTGTTCTGTTAAAAACTGTCCCAACGTCATTGCATCGCGATAACGATTGTGATGATAAATATCCTTACACAGGCGATTAAAACGCAATATTTCCCTGACTAAGCCGATAAACTTTGGGCTAAAAACATTTCTTCTTTGAGCAAACAAGGTATTAAGGTTATGGCCATTATATTCTAATCCAGATTGGCAATTACGAACGGAAAAACTCATTTCAGTTGCTTGCTTATCGACGCCGAGTTGCGACAGTAACGCTAAAAAGTTTGGGTACGTTCTATCATTAAATACGATAAAGCCAGTATCTATGGCATACGCTTGTCCACCATACTCAATATCGACGGTTGCCGTGTGGCCACCAATATAATTATTTTTTTCATAAACTGTTACTTGATGTTTCTTTGAAAGCAAGTAAGCATTAACCAAGCCCGATATTCCTGAGCCAATGACAGCAATCTTCTTCATTTATTATCCTTTTGCAATATTGGCTGAACCCAGCTTGACGGGAGCCATGACAAAAACGTTAGTAACCACGCCAACCGTTTGGGAAAGACAATTGACGATTTTCCATGATCTAGTCCAGAAATAATTCGATTAGCAGCTTCTTCGGGAGTCATAATAAAAGGCATTTCAAAATCATTTTTATCGGTTAATGGCGTTTTAACGAAACCAGGCTGCACGAGAGTGACATTTATTGATGTGTTGGCCAGATCTACCGCTAAAGATTCAGCAAGATAATTAATAGCGGCTTTAGAACTACCATAGGCTTGATTGCGCGTAAAAGGTAAAACCGTGGCTAGCGAACTAATAAAAACAACCCGCCCTCCTTGAGACAGTTTCGGCAAAAATTCGTGTAGCAAATCACCTAAACTAAGAAGGTTTACCTTAATGACCTGTTTGAATTTCTCTGACTCAAAATTAATAACATCATCAATATATTGGCAATCGCCAGCATTTAGCACTAACAAATCAATAGTAGGAACGTCGCTAGCCGCTTGTTTAATCTGTTCTGGCTCGGTGACATCAAAGATTACAGGATGAATGTGTTCATTATCTTTGGCCATTTGTGCTAACTTGCTCTGATTGCGCCCACAAGCGTAAACATTTTCACCTCGCTCAGCGTAAGCTTTCGCCAACGCTTGCCCTATACCTGACGAGGCTCCGGTAATGACAATCTGCTTCATGCCACGGCTCTCTTCTTAACCAATTTAACTAATGAACCTAATAACGGAATATGCTCATAAAGCATGGCGCCTGCATCAAGGTAATCGCGATGATAATATACTTGCTCTCCATTCCCTTTAAGGTGAGAGTGGCCTGAAACCTCTACTGGTTGTCCCCGGTTAAGCTTAGGATGTTGATATGTCATCCGCCAATAAACGGCAGCTTGGTCATCACTAACAAAGACTGAGTCGATACTAAATTGACATGAAACCAGATGGGTATATAAGCCCTTGAAATAATCAAGTAACACCGCTTTACCAACCAGTCGGTGTAAAGGATCAATAAAGACAATCTCATCATGATACACTCGTTCTAAGCTGGTAAAGTCTTTGACCCCCAACTGTTGATAAGCTTCAACAAATCTTTTCAGCCAAACGGGCTGACCTTGCGGATCATTGTGGCTCGCTTGGACTTGATGTTCATCGTGCGGTTGATTAATTACCGTCTCCATAACTTTTCAACAACCTTTTAGTAATAGTAGAAATAATGAGCGAAATTTGCGAGTTTTACCGTTGATATTATTCGAAAAACATTAAACTTTATAAAAACTTAACGCTTGCTCCCTCGCAACTTTATGCTCTACTATCGCCGGCCAATAAACATTAAGCTGATGCCTTTTAATATAGTTGTGAGGAAAGTGAATTTCTTTTACTGGTATATCACGTAACTCTGGTAAAAACTTACGAATGAAGTTACCTTGAGGATCAAACTTCTCACTTTGCGTTATCGGATTAAAAATACGAAAGTAAGGTTGTGCATCACAACCTGTGCTTGCTGCCCATTGCCAGCCACCATTATTAGCTGCTAAGTCAAGATCGATTAAATGCTCAGAGAAAAAACGCTCTCCTATTCGCCAGTCGACTAACAAATGCTTTGTTAAAAAACTCGCCACAATCATTCTTAACCGATTATGCATCCACCCTGTTGTCGTCAGTTGACGCATCGCCGCATCAACAATCGGGTAGCCAGTCTTTCCTTGCTGCCAAGCTTCGATTAACTGTTTGTCATTAGGCCATTGCCATTGAACGTACTTTTCAATAAAAGGTTGATGACGGCAAAGCTTTTCATGATGAAAAAGTAAATGACGATAAAACTCCCGCCAAATCAGTTCATTTAACCAGGTCATTGCCCCCTTGTTAGCCTCATTGTCTGGTTCAACAAGCAAGCTGGGGTTTTTAAGTAACAAACGTCTAAAGACATCTCGTACACTAATGGCACCTATTGCAAGGTAGGGGGAAAGGGATGAGGTACCATCAATACCTGGGATGTCTCGATCGAGATGATAACGATGAATTGTACCATCAAGAAAAGCCGGCAATTGCTCTTGACAATACACATCTGCTAAAGGCCAGTTAGCCGAAGAAACTCGCGGAAACCCCGTTTTAATCGCTTGCTTTTCTTCTAGGTTGATATCTTTTTGCTGACTATCAAAAGGTGCCAAGGCGTGATCATCAATACATTGATAGCCATGCTTAATAACATAGGATAACCACGCCTTTTTAAATGGCGTAAAAACCTTGTACATTTGGCCATCTTTATTGAGTATTTCGCCCTTGCTAACAATCACATCGGATTCAAATAACTTCAGTGACAAACCACCTTCAATTAACTGTTGATCTCGTTTGCGTTCATTTAATTCAAGTTCTGCGTTCGCGACCACATCTTTAAAGCCATAATGATGACAAAACGATAACAGATAATCCTGAAGCTGTTGAAAATCTTCAACTTCCTTTACCACAAGGTTAATGCCAAAGCGCTGCAACTCTATGGCAAGGTGTTGAACATGTCGTAAGGTAAAATCAACCTTAATCGGCGAGATATCATGCTGTTGCCATTGTTTAGGTGTTGTAAAGTAGATAGCCGTCGTTGCTTGATGCTGTAATGCATACAACAACGCAGGATTATCTTCGATACGTAAGTCGTTTCGAAACCAAAGTAACATTTAACGTCCTTGTACTAGTAACCATATCTAAGTTTTAATTCTGGTGGATACGGGTTTAAATAAAACTGCTCTGCCAGGTATTTCTTTGGAAACTTCATCAGGTGGTGTTTCAGTAATGTTAACGGCACAACAAGGGGAACCAAGCCCTTACGGTATTCTTCAATTTGTGTGACCAGCTCTTGCTTTTCTTCCGGTGTTAACTCTTTAGAGAAATACCCTTGAATGTGTTGTAACGTATTTGCGTGTTTTTTGCGGGTTGCTTTTATTTTCATGGCAGCCATTAGCCCAGCAATATAACGTTGCGCTACTGTCTCTAAATCTAATTCATTCCCAGCTAGTAAACGCCCCAGATCTTTATAAGCAACCAAGTCGTGGCTCATCACCGTATATTTATAACGGCTGTGAAATGCATATAATTTATGCTTAGTTAACCCTGATTTTACTAAGTCTTGCCAATCTCGGTATGCAAACACTCGAGCAACAAAGTTTTCACGAATAATCGCATCATTAAGTCGGCCATTTTCTTCACAGGGTAATAGCGGATTCGCTGCCATAATTTCTTTAGCGAATGCACCTATTCCATCGGATTTCGACCCTTTGCCATCTTCTTGATACACTTTAACTCTTTCCATTCCGCAGCTTGGGCTCTTGGCACAAAATATATAACCGCTTAATTTCGAAGCGATTTTAGCTACTCTTTGACCATATTCTGATAAAGCCTCAGTCACATCGCCACTGCCATCAGGTTGTGATACACGGATCACATCTCCCTTACGTATTTGTCTAATCGTTGGTCTTGGAACCGGCAAACCGATAGCGACCTCTGGGCAAAACGCTCGATATTGAACGTGTTTCCCTAGTTCTTTAACACAAAAATTGGAGGTTTTAGCACTGGCATCATAGCGCACTTGTTGTCCTACTAAACACGCACTGATACCTATGTTGATAGGTGATGTCATGAGTTGTACTCCCAGCAAAGGCGTTGCTTAAAAGCAAACGAATAATAGTTAAGTACGGGGAACTTCCCTGTTCAGATCAATCTTTTTAAAATTTTAGCCTATGATAAAGATGTTGATGGACTTTATTTTCAAGTTAAGTTGTGCGTTATTTAATAGATAAAGGTTCCAATCGGATTTAATAACCTATTAATACCTTGGGTAAAATGTTGTGCATCGTTCGCAACGGTGAAGCACAAACACCCTCTTTCGCTTACTGGATGATGGGTATGTGAACCATCGAGCATGATAAAGTCACCAGGAACATACTCTCCCAGCTCATCTTTAAAGCTACCACTTAACAACACGGTTAACTCAAAACCTTTATGCGTGTGCTCAGGAACGCTTCCCCCTGGATGAATCTTCAAAAGGCTCGAGCGAATTTCGCCCTCTTCCAAATTAACACGAGCTCGGGTTAGCTTGCCAATACTGTTCCAACTACCAATGGGCATATGATTTAAAGCACGCGGCAGTTGATATTGATTACCTTTAATATTTAACGTTACAGAAACGTCGTCATTAGCTAACGCAATATCGTCATTTGACGTGATACTCTCGATCATGCTGTCAAAGTCTACATCAATACTAGCGTCATCAACCTGAAAGGTATGTAAAAAAGCCTCTTCAAAAGATGCATTCGCGTTATATTCAGTCATCGCCGCGATTTTTCGCTGACATTCTGGACACATATCTGCATGAATCGCAATTGCCGCCGACAATGATGCAGGTAATTCGCCACTGACGTAGACCTCAAGTAGTTCACTTTTAGGATGATGTTTAATCATGATCAGCTCCTATCTCTTGCTTTAACTTCGCTAAAGCTAATCTCAAACGTGATTTCACCGTTCCAAGCGGTATATTTAAATTCGTCGCCAATTGCTCTTGAGACAACTCTAAAAAGTAAAAACCACGAACGACTTCTTGTTGTTGTTCTGGTAATTTGTTTAATGCTTTACTCATTTGTTCACTTGCTAAATGGTCACCAAACAATTCGTCTTGCGTTAATTCTGCTTCAAAAACCGGCCAAATATCATCACTTAAGTTATCTTCTTTCTTACTCTTAATTTTTCTGAGTAAATCAAAAGTCACATTTCTCATGACCGTATAAACCCATGTTGTCGCTGCTCCTTTGTCGGCGTTAAACAAATGGGCTTTTCTCCACACGTTACTCATCGTTTCTTGAACGACCTCTGAAGCTAACGCTTCATTATTCAATTTACTTTGCGATATCCGCTGTATCTTTGGGGCAAAGAACTTAAACAAATGGGTGAAAGCGACTTTACTTCGTTCAGAGGCGACTTCACAAAGCCACGCACTGAGTTGCTGGTGTTGTTCATTATCTAACATATATTTAGGACTAACATTCCTTGGGTTATTGCCGTATCTTGAGTTTTCTATTTCAAGCATAGTAGTTCCTAAATTAAACACTTAATCTTAAATACGCAAAAATTTTCACTAAGATCACAAAAAATAAAAAAAGCTCTCAAATAAATTTGAGAGCTTTTTTAAGATTAAATACGCTACTCAAGGGTTTCAGTAATCACAGTATCGATTACATGAATAACGCCGTTAGTGGTGTAGATATCCTTAGTGATGACATTACTGCCTTGAATTTGTAATGACACCTGTGGTTGCATGACTTTATGCCACACGCCGTTTAAGCCATCACCATTCATATCACCCGCTGCTTCATCACCAATGTAAAAATACAATGGACGTCCCATGAAAGCGGCTTGCATTGTGTCGTCATCTCGTGTGATAACTGACAAACCTGGTAAAGCAGAAACTTGCCCGTCTGTCACAAGCACAGGAGGCCAGTTAGTTGCACACGTGTCATTACAGACACTGCCTGCTGTTCCTAAATCATTGTCAAATACATAGAGCGTTTTACCTGCCATTGATGAACCTTGTCCGCCTACTAATATCTGATGTGAAGCATCATAAGCAACTTCATCCATACTCGAATTTGCATAGTCGGTAAAATTGACAAGGCGTACAGTCACATCGTTATTAGCAACGGTATTAACTGAGCCACCATTGGCTGCATAGGCATCTATTGAGCTAATCTCTTGTTCAGCAACAACGTGTTGTAATAATACCGCAGTCAATGCGTCGGTATCCGCTAAAAGCGCATTTAAAGTCGAAGACTCTATTTTATTGAATGCGTCGTTCGTTGGGGCAAAAACGGTAAATGTAGCATCTTCATTGGCCAAAGTATCAACCAAGTTAGCTGCAGTCAGAGCATCAACTAGCGTCGAAAATTTAGCGTCAGCTAAGGCAACATCAACGATACTTTGCGTAGGTTCATCTTTCATTGTTGGTGGCAAGATAACTTGGTCGACAACATGAATAACACCGTTGTCCGCCATAACATCGGCAGCAGACACTTTTGATTGATTCACATACAGCATCGAGTCAGCAAAAGATAAAGCAACTTGTTGCTCATTACCCATGGTCACCTTACTGTCACTTCCTTGAGCCACTGTTACGGCAGCATCTTGCAACACTTCTGCACCAACAATCACATGGTATAGTAAAATATTACGTAACGCGTCAGTATCAGTGAGAAGAGCGTCAATGGTTTCCTGACCTAACAGAGCAAATGCATCATCCGTTGGAGCAAATACGGTAAAATCTGTATCTGGATCAGCTAACACAGTGTCTAAACCAGTTGCTTGTAAGGCAGCAACTAAGGTAGTGAAATTACCATTTGCAACAGCGACATCGACAATCGACTGCGCTGTTGTTGGAATTTCAACGTCGGCAACAATTACCGTGTCTATAACATGAATAACACCGTTAGTAGTGTAAATATCTTTAGTGACAATGTTGGCGCCACCAAACGTTAGCATGTCGGTGTCAGCATTGATAGCTAGTGGGATCATCGCACCTGAAGCGGTCTCAAGATCATTACCGCTTAAGCTGTAAGCAGCAATAGAATTAGCTTCTGTCGCCACGACATGTTGAAGTAAGATACTCGATAAAACGTCTGGATTTTCCAACAATGTCGCGATTGTTTCTTCACCAATCGCGGCAAACGCTGCATCGGTAGGAGCGAAAACGGTAAACGAAGCGCTTTCGTCTGCTAACGTTGCGTCAAGTCCCGTCGCTTGGAGCGCAGCAACTAATGTATTAAAAGTTCCTGCAGCCACAGCAGTTTCGACAATGTTTGCAGTCGGTGTTCCTTTGTCTTGTGGTGGAATTAACACAGCATCAATCACATGAATGATGCCATTATCCGTTGTAATATCAACGGTGGTAATGGTTGCAGTATTAATTAATAAGTTATCACCAGAAAGTGATAAGCCGACGAAGTCACCGTTGACCATCTCTACAGTTGTACCAGCACTTGCAATCGCCGCGCTCGAATCAACCTCACCAGCGATCACGTGATAAGATAGAATATCGCTAAGTGTATCTGTGTCAGCCAATAAAGCGTCAATCGTCTCTTGTCCCAACAGCGCGAATGCTGCGTCAGTGGGGGCAAAAACAGTAAATGAACCATTTTCATCATCAAGTGTTTCATCAAGGCCTGTCGCTTGCAATGCAGCAACTAAGGTTGTGAAATTACCATCGGCAACGGCAACATCAACAATGGTATTCGGATCGGGTTGAGGGGTCGTAATTGGGTCATCATCATCGTTACACGCTTGTAGCCAAACCAAGCTAAACAATATTATCAAAGTCGTTTTTAACGTTTTCACTTGCCTAGTCCTCTTAAGTTAAGTTCATCCGAAAATACGCACTTCAATTCAAGCGGATCACAAATTTTTGTTGAAAAGTAAATAAATGTTTAATCGCGAGATGAACTAAAACTCGTCATTGTTCGTAGTCATATTGGACTAGAATTAACGAGGGCGTTTTGAACCCTAAATTTAGCAAATTTAATAAATGATGCGTGGAGGTGTCATGAAGCTTTTACTAACTGGTGGCACTGGCTTAATCGGTTCTGCACTAATTAAGCAGCTAAATAACACAGAAGTTATTGTGCTCTCTCGTGGCAAAAAAGCGAGCGTAAATAATAATGGCAACTCTATAACCTTTGTCGACACCTTAGAAGATGTCGACTTCAACACTGTTGATATCGTCATCAATCTAGCCGGGGAACCAATTGCTGATAAGCGTTGGACTGACCAACAGAAACAGCGGATTTGTCAAAGTAGATGGCAATTAACCGAGCAGCTAGTGGAGAAAATAGCACAAGCAACTAATCAGCCGTCCACCTTCATTTCAGGTAGTGCTATTGGCTATTATGGTCGACAAACTTGTTTGCACATCGATGAAAACTATCAAGATATCAATGAAGAGTTTTCACACACGGTTTGTCAACGCTGGGAAGAAATAGCCTTACAAGCAAAAAGCGAAAATACGAGAGTGTGTTTGTTGAGAACCGGCATAGTACTGTCCAAAAATGGTGGCGCACTCGCAAAAATGGCAATGCCGTTCAAACTAGGTCTTGGCGGTGCTATCGGCACAGGAAAGCAATACATGTCTTGGATCCACATCGATGACATGGTTGCTGCTATCATCCATATTATCGATACGCCTGCGCTAGACGGCCCAATAAATATGACGGCCCCTAACCCAGCGACAAATTTAGCATTTTCCAAGGCTTATGCTCGAGCATTAAGACGTCCCTGTATTTTTCCGATGCCCACGATCATCGCTAAACTACTATTTGGGGAAATGGCTGACTTACTCCTTTACGGTCAACATGTTGTTCCAAAGAAACTTATTGATACAAACTTTAAATTTCGTTTTAGCCACTTAACAGAAGCCTTTAGTGATTTAGTCTAAGGTAAAACTTCAACACGCTGTTTTCATTAACCTTGGCATTGACGTAATGGCTGCTCTTTGTCGAAAAACAAGGTGATGTGGGCAACTTCAATCCCAAATTTTTTCATCGCAGTTCGATTAAACAAACGATAGTCATCTAACTGATACATCCAATCATCCATATTGAACTGATAGTTTTTACCATCGATATCAATACTTAAGGTGTAGTTCCAACGAAAAGCCATGCCCGAACTTCGCCCTGATGCCTGACCAATGACGTCATCAGCTTTACCGGTATACGTTCCATCGACTTGTCTAGTCAAATACCAATCACGGTAAGATACTTCACCATCGTCAAAATAAAATGTCTCTTTAAGAAGCCCTTCATTTTTTTGCCAACTACCATTGAGCTCGACACAAAAACGTCGCGTCACCTTATCTTGGTAATCTTGTATCATCCCCCAAGCGACTATTGGACCATTAAAGTAATCGTCGAGTTTTAATTTAGGTGTGGTGTTGCGGTAATCTAACAATGAAGCACCACACCCGAATATGAAAACGCAAAACATTACCATGAAAAAACGTGAAACAACTGGTGCTACCATAATTAAATTTCCCCTAATAAACGTTTTCTTAATTTCGGTTGACTGGTATTTGGAGAAACCCAAATATCAATAAAAATGCGACCAAAGTTAGCATCATTGATTTCACCTATGGGCTGACCATTGTAAAAAAATTCACTTTTATCTTGGCTGGTAACCATCATCAATTGATCGCCAGCGTCAATATCTGGCCAAATAGATTTCAGTGTGGGTAGGTAACTTTGGTACTGGTGCTCTTGATATTTTATGTGTTGCCATTGCTCTATGGTGCGCTCAAGTAACTCGTCACGAGAAATCGCTTTTAGGTAGTCGATTTTAAAAACAAAATCGACTTCACCGTCACTAAATCTTCCGGAACGCGTGAACAACTCACTTTGATAAATATCAAACCAAAGTACTGAAAACGTCGCCTTACCCACCGGAGTATATGAAGCGCCATTAATTTGTAGCGGTTGTGCATTCACCGCACTCAATAAATAGCCAATTAGTATCGTAACTTGTAATAACCTAACCATAACGCACTTCCTTTACAGAATAAGCTGCTAATACCATAAATAATTTAAATAAAACTCCCCAGATTATAGCCAATACACCTAAGGTCAACATTGTGCTCCGACCAAATTCGACGGCATTAAGCAGGTATCCAGAGTAGTAGCTAAGAGGACCTGCAATCGCACCCGCTAATATTTGCCATTGAGGAAGGGAATAAAAAAAACTCAAGCTATGGCGTAATGTACAAGCAAATGCCATCCATATAGCGATTAACCAGAGCGGGATCACCAACACTTGCTCAGCAAAAACAAAGACGTCAAAAAACATTAAGAACGAGTCGACGATGATGCCAAGTATCGTTATCGCCATCACCAACATCACCTCTTGACGATCACCAAACTTGAATAAATGCAAGGTAACAGCAAGCAAAACAAAGGGCACCGCCGCATTGCCATACAAGACACATGCAAACCAAATCAAATAGAAAAAGCCAAAGTTGACTAACTTTTTCACATCATTCTCCGTTTTAATCAACTATTGTTGTTAAATACGTTAGGCATAAAAAAAAGTTCAATGTATATCATTTCAAGCACTATCTTATCGATAAACATTGTTGTTGTGCTGACAAATCTTATATGGCCTTGCCTCGATTAACGTCATTTTATCACTCAGCATAAATTTTAAACAAAGGCCTACAGACCCTAGCCTACTGTTATAAAAAAAGCGGTACGTTAAAAACGCACCGCTTCGATTTACGAATAAAAGGATGGAGTTAGCGTTTAATCTCTAAAGTTTGTAAATTGAAAGGTTTGCTCTAAATCGGCGTCTTTAACCAATCGCATAACCATCTGTAAATCATCTCTTTTCTTGCCGGTGACACGCACTTGCTCACCTTGAATCGCTGCTTGCACTTTAAGTTTGCTATCTTTAATCAACTTTACCACTTTTTTGGCCACAGGTTGCTCAATGCCCTCTTTAAAGGTGACATTAACCGTACAACGTTTACCGGTGATTTCTGGAGATCCGACAGACATCGCCTTAGCATCTACGTTGCGTTTAGTTAGCTGAGATCTCAACATATCGGTTAACTGGCGAACTTGATACTCACCTTCTGCGGTAATAACCACATTAGGTTTTTTCCATTCAAAACTTGCGTCAACCCCTCGAAAATCGAAACGGGTGTCTAATTCTCGACTCGCATTTTCGGTCGCATTACGTACTTCTTCTAAGTTAATTTCCGACACTATGTCCATTGACGGCATAACAAGCTCCTCGGTAAAAAAAATGATTTACTACAGGTTGTAGCTAAAAATAATCATGATTCTAGCAAAATCTTAAAACATGCCAAACTATAAATGTTGTTGTTTCATCTCAGGCTGATAAACTACTCGCACCTGCTCAACAACCCTTTTGATCATGAAGCGCCACTTTTTATTAATCTCTTTTTTACTGCTTTTTATCGTTGTTATTGCTGGCTATTTTTTGTCGAGTGATATTCAAGCAATTTATATTCGAGCCACCAAGCTTGATTCGATAGGACACATCATTGGGTTCTTCTTACTTTCTTGGCTATTGTGCAGCGTTGGTCGATTTCCCCTGATAAACATTATCATTACCCTGAGTATTTACGCAGGGCTTACCGAGCTTGCACAGCTATATTTAGGCTTTCGAAATGGCGAACTAAGCGATTTTTTTGCGGATCTGGTTGGCATTGGCTTCTTTGCGGTTATCAAATGGGGCGCCACGCTTTATCGTCGGCAACAACGAATATGAATATCGTCGTTATTGGCCAAGGCGCTGTTGGTCTTTTATGGTATCACCAGCTCGCCAAGCTACACAGCGCAATCTCTTTACAATGCTCTCCTCGTATCAAAGCGGTGCCAAAATCGATAAAGTTTTTAAATCAAAATCAACAAGAGGAGCAGTCAGCGTGCCGCCGTTCCTCAATTGAACACTTAAGGAATGCTGATCTGGTGCTTTGCTGCGTGAAATCATTTGATGTCGTCAACGCACTACAACCATTAACAACAACTGACAATGACAAGGCTATTATCGTACTCTGTCACAATGGCTTAGGGGTGCTCGATAACATGCCAGAGCAATGGCTTAAGCGCTATACGTTTTTGGCGATGGTCACCACTCATGGTGCTAAACGACTTTCACCCTTTTATGTTCAACACACAGGTTACGGACAATCAGATATTGGCCTTGTTAATGGCACATTAACTCACCAACGTAAAATTGAATTGGTCAACGTTCTCAATAACGCGGTAGAACCAGTGCTTTGGCAAAACAACATGTTACAAATGCAATGGCAAAAACTGGCGATTAATTGTGTGATAAACCCACTAACAGCTATCGACAACGTTAACAATGGCGTAATTAATCAAGCAAAATACCGATCGATTACGCGACAACTATTAACCGAGCTCGTCGCTGTTGCAGCTCATCAACAAGGAGTTAACTTAACGCTAGAGGTTTTGCTTACTCAGGTAAAATCTGTAGCAGAGGCAACCGCCAAAAACACCTCTTCGATGCGTGCGGATATCCTTGCTAAACGACCAACAGAAATTGACGCCATCAACGGCTATATATGTCAGCTTGGACAAAAGCATGGCATCGAAACGACAGCCCATCATCAAGTTACACAACAAATTTTAGCGTTATCTCAAGCTTCACCGTTTTGCGAGTAACGAAAAACGGTGAACGTCTGATATAGTGCTACAGACGCCATTGTATCGCTATTTACGATATACCTTAACGTTTTGGTATCCGTTATCTTTTAAAATCAAGGCTTGCAACTTACTCATTACCCCTTGATCACAATACAGTAAGTATTGTTTGCTTTGATCTAAATCTCCAAATTTACTCGCAAGCTTATAAAATGGGATATGCTTAACGGTAACATTATCGATCGCTAATGGGCTTTCATCCTCTTCTTCAGCACTACGAATATCTAACACAATGTCATTGGCACCAATTTCTTCGACAGTATCAACGGCGCTAATTTCCGCTTCTGTTTCTTGCCCAATATCGCGAACATCATAAACCCGCGCTTCTTCAACCACTTTATCCAAAATGGAGAAATCGAAGTTTTGTTCTTCTTTTTCAATTTTGCTTAATACCGCTTTAACTGTCGGTTTCTTTGAAATTACGCCACAATACTCAGGAATAGTTTTAGCAAAATCTTCAGTGCCGATGGCTCTGGCTATATCAATGATTTCTTGCTTATCATAAGCGACTAACGGGCGAAGAATTAATGTTTCAGTGACGCGATCTATGACATTTAGGTTAGTCAATGTTTGACTGGACACTTGTCCTACACTCTCGCCTGTTACTAATGCTTGGATGCCTTTCTTCTCAGCGATTTTAGATGCGGCACGCATCATCATTCGCTTTAAGATCACCCCCATTTGACCATTTTCGATTTTCTCTAGAATTTCGGCGACGACAGGATCAAAGTCTACCGAATAAAACTTTGTCCGATGAGATGCACCAAACTTATCCCACAAGTAATAACTCACTTGTTTAACACCAACTTCATGTGCCGTGCCACCTAAATTAAAAAAGCAAAAGTGAGTACGAGAGCCTTTTTTAATCATCTGATAGCTAGCAACGCCAGAGTCAAATCCACCAGACATCAATGATAAAACGTCTTCTTGGGTTGCAATTGGAAAACCACCTAAACCTTTAAAGCTATTGGTAACAATACTGACGATATTATTGCGAATTTCTAAGCGAACCGTTACTTGTGGATCTTTTAATTTTACGCGAGCACTCTCAACATTTTGGTTTAAACCTCCACCAACATATTGCTCAACTTCCAATGAAGAAAAATCATGCGTTCCGGTTCGTTTAACACGAACACAAAAGGTTTTACCTTCAATGGCTTTTGCATAAACCGCGAGAGTTTTTTCAAAAATATCATGTAAATCGGTAAATTCTAGCTGCTCTACCTCAATAAAGGCCGGTACACCGGGTATGCACTTTAACGTCTCAATGAGTTTATCGCGATTTTCTGGGCTTTCGTTTTTACTGTTAACTTCAATACTGTCCCAGTGCATGCGTGTTGTGACTTGTTCATCAACACGGCGCAGCACGTTTTTCACATTAGACTCTAAGATCTTTGTGAAACGTTTGCGCACAGGACGGCTTTTGATAGTGATTTCAGCTTGTAATTTAACGATAAACTTCATGTTAACAACGACCCAGTAAAATTTAGTGGCGCGGATTATACACAAGTTTGACTAAATTAGCTAAAGCAAATAGCCCATGTGCTCTAGCAGAACACATGGGCTATGATCATCTTTTGGTTCAATGGTTACTGGTTCTCAGTCGAACTATCAGCAGAGATTGAAATTGGTTGAGATTCCTTCGCCTTCCCCTGATTAATCGCAATTTCAACACGGCGATTACGCCTACGGTTAAGTGCATTGGTGTTAGGCACTAGTGGTCTGGTATCAGCGCGGCCAACAACCATCATCCGAGTAGGATCAAACCCTGAGACTTTAATAAGTTCATGAGCAATAGCAACCGCCCTTTTACTCGATAAATCCCAATTAGAACTATACAGCTCAGTATTTATCCCTTGATTATCGGTATTACCTGAAACTGTTACTTCTCCAGGAATAGTTGCCAGCAGCTCACCTATTTCCTGAATAATAGGTTTAAACTGAGGTTGTAAAAATGCTGAACCTGCGGCAAAGGAGCCATTTTCACGAATGCGAATAATCACTTGCTGACCAAGGGATTCTAATTCAATAGCGCCATCTTGAATTTGCTGTTCCATTTGCTCTGCGATTTTTTTCACCAGCTCATTTACTTGCTCTTGCGATGCCTGCTCTAGCTCGTCTTTTGCTTGTTGATTGGCTTGAGCGGATTGCTCATCAGCAGTACTTTGTGATTGACCACCGCGTTCTGTACCGCGCTGTTCCTGACGCCCCCCCGCCGAGGTTTCATCCCCCGCTTGGAACTCCAGCATTTGTTGAGTCATTTCGACGGTTTGTTGTTGAATCACTTCGATCGGCGTTGGTTCAGGTTTTCCAGGACGAAACTCTTGAGCAATAATGCTAGTTCCCTTAGGAATATCTTTAACTTCAATTTTATTTTGCACACCAAAAGCAAACTTCATTGACCCAGCAATTTGTTTAAATTTCAATACATCCATTTCAGAAAATGACAACAGCAGCACGAAAAAACACATTAATAGTGACATTAAATCCGCAAAAGTTCCCATCCATGGCGGCAAGCCTGGTGGTGGGCACTTACACTCTGGAGGATTACTAGCCATAATGCTTTATTCCTACTCTTCTGTCGTATTGACGACGCGCTTACCTTCGGCAATATAGTTTTTCAATAACCCTTCAATAACCCGCGGGTTTTGACCATCTTGAATACCTAACACGGCGTCTAAAATAAGCTCTTGATTTAGTTTTTCTTCAGCAAGTCTGAGTTTCAACTTATTGGCGATTGGAATCGCAATAATATTGGCTAAAAATGCACCGTACAACGTCGTTAATAACGCTACCGCCATTGCTGGGCCTATCGCTTTAGGGTCATCCATATTCGATAGCATGGCAACTAGACCAATTAGTGTACCAATCATCCCCATCGCAGGTGCTATTTCTGCTAATGACATCATCATACCGATACCGGTTTCATGACGCTCCGTAGTCAAATTAATATCTTTTTGCAAGGTCCCTCGCACAACATCGGCATCGTGTCCATCGACTAACATGTCGACGCCTTTTTGCATAAATGAATTAGAAATTTCTGCTTCTTCTAAAGCTAAAAACCCCCCTTTTCGAGCCGCATCAGCCATTTCAACTGATTTTTCAATAAGCTCTTCTGGTTGTTCAATTTTAAACATGAAAGCTTTTGCGATAACTTTTCCGATACCAAAAAACTGCCCCAAATTATAATTCGATAAGACAACAAATATTGAGCCACAAAATACGATCAAAATTGATTGGGTATCAATATACATATTGATATCGCCACCAAGCACCATCGCCATGACTACGAAACCGATGGCACCCAAAATTCCCAGAAGCGTAGCTAAATCCACGAAAAGTCTCCTAAATATATCGCGCTAAACACCTTGCCATTTGATAATACAATAACCTTAAAAGATGCGCGACTATTAAGCTCAATAAGAGCAAATTATTGTTCTTCTCTTATTATCGCCCAATATCTCAATAACTTAACTTAAATAGGCGAAAAAAATAAAAATATTTAGTATCATAGCAAGGTAAAATATCATTGGTAGGACATTGACCCAACTTAATGACTAAGTTAACTTTGCGCCCTACACTATTTATCATCAAGTTATTAACGTGCTGAAAGAGATTATGGCAAAAAAGAAGATTGAAAATTTGAGCTTTGAAGAATCCATCAGTGAACTTGAACAAATTGTTCATAACCTCGAAGCTGGTGAGCTTAGTCTTGAAGAAGCGATGAGTTTATTCGAGCGCGGTTTGTCTTTAAGCCATGCCAGCCAGCAAAAACTTCAACAAGCAGAGCAAAAGATCCAAATGTTGGTCAGTAAGAATGGCCAAACCCAACTTACCGATTTTGATTTGGATATCACTGAGAATAATTCGTGAGCAAACTACCCGAACTCGATTATTTGCAGCAGCATATTGACCGTTTTTTAAATCGCAAGCTCAATGAACTCGTCGTTAATGACGAAAAATTGTATGAAGCGATGCGCTACGGCTTATTAATTGGCGGTAAGCGAATGAGGCCCTATTTAGCTTATATTACTGGCAATGCGTTAAATGTTGCCTCACAAGATATTGATGCTATCGGCGCAGCGTTAGAGTGTATTCACGCCTACTCGTTATTGCATGATGATTTGCCTGCAATGGACGATGATGATTTAAGACGCGGTAAACCTACCTGTCACAAGGCATTTGATGAAGCGACAGCAATATTGGCTGGCGACAGTTTACAAACCTTTGCATTTGATATCCTTGCTAATCACAAATTTTCTGACTTTGGTCAAACCAAACAACTTGAATTAATAAGACAATTAGTTAAAGCCGCAGGTTACCAAGGCATGTGCGGTGGCCAAGCATTAGACCTAGCAGCAACAGATCGAGCAATTAGCATAGAACAACTTGAACACTTGCATTCGCTTAAAACCGGCGCACTGCTCGAAGCGAGTGTCTTGATGGTAGCAGAATGTGCTGAAAACGTTAGCGCCGCAGATAAACAACACCTTACAACCTTCGCTCGTTGTATTGGTATTGCCTATCAAGTACGAGATGACATTATTGATATTACCTCCAGTGAAGAAGAGTTAGGCAAGCCCAGCGGTTCAGATGTCGCAGCCAATAAAAGCACCTATCCGATGTTGCTTGGATTAGAGGGCGCTCAGCAAAAAGCTGAACAGTTATATCAACAAGCACTTCAAGCTTTGGCTCGTTTGCCTTACAATACGCAATCTCTGGCAGAATTTGCCACTTTTATAATAAAACGTACCAGTTAAGCTGGCAGAAAAAGATATGACTATAAACCTTAACGACTATCCATTATTGGCAAAAATTGATTTGCCAAGCGATTTGCGTGAACTGAGTCGTTCACAGTTGCCACAAGCAAGTGAAGAATTACGTCGTTATTTATTAAACTCAGTAAGTAAAAGTAGTGGCCATTTTGCCTCTGGCCTAGGCACAATCGAATTAACCGTTGCGCTTCACTATGTTTACAATACGCCGTTCGACCACTTAATTTGGGATGTAGGACACCAAGCCTACCCTCACAAAATACTGACGGGACGTAGAGATCAATTACATACGATTCGTCAAAAAGACGGTTTGCACCCATTTCCTTGGCGTGAAGAAAGTGAATATGACGTTTTAAGTGTTGGTCATTCAAGCACCTCTATTTCTGCAGCATTAGGTTTAGCCGTCGCCGCAGAAAAAGAAGGTGAAAATCGCAAAGTCGTTGCTGTGATTGGCGATGGTGCGATGACAGCTGGTATGGCGTTTGAAGCCCTTAACCACGCGGGTGATATTCATAAGGACATGTTAGTCATATTGAATGACAACGAAATGTCAATTTCTGAGAACGTTGGCGCGTTAAACAATCACTTAGCGAGAATGCTATCTGGCAGCTTTTATGCTGGCATCCGCGAAGGCGGTAAGAAGATATTACAGAATATCCCGCCTATTAAAGAATTAGCAAGCAGAGCAGAAGAGCACTTAAAAGGAATGGTGGTTCCTAGCACCTTTTTTGAAGAGCTAGGCTTTAATTACATTGGCCCTATTGATGGTCATGACGTCAATGGTTTAGTTGATACCATCAGCAACATGCGTAATCTTAAGGGCCCGCAGATACTGCACATTGCCACGAAAAAGGGCAAGGGCTATCAAGCTGCAGAGCAAGATCCGATTAAATATCATGCCGTACCTAAATTTAATCCTGAAGATACCTCGCTACCAAAAAGTAAGCCTAGCTTACCAAGCTACTCACAAATCTTCGGTGATTGGCTGTGTAAAACCGCGGAGCTCGACGAAAAGTTAATTGCCATTACGCCAGCGATGCGCGAAGGCTCAGGAATGGTAGAATTTAGTCAACGCTTTCCTGAAAAGTACTTTGACGTTGCCATTGCCGAACAACATGCAGTGACCTATGCTGCAGGGTTAGCTATTGGTGGTCACAATGCCATTGTTGCCATTTACTCAAGTTTTCTGCAACGTGGCTACGATCAGCTTATTCACGACGTCGCGATACAAAACTTACCGGTATTATTTGCGATAGATCGCGCTGGTATTGTCGGTGCTGACGGTCCTACCCACCAAGGTGCATTTGATTTAAGTTTCATGCGTTGCATTCCAAATTTAGTGATCATGACACCAAGTGATGAACGTGAATGTCAACTCATGCTCACCACCGGACACAAGTTAAATCAACCTGCTGCGGTTCGTTATCCGCGAGGTGGTGGCACTGGCGCAGACCTTCCTGATATCAATGAAACAATCGAGGTTGGTAAAGGAAAGTTGATATCAAAAGGAAAAGATATCGCTATCTTAAACTTTGGTACCATGTTAGCTGAAGCTCAAGTTGCCGCCCAGCACTTAGATGCGACCCTAGTGGATATGCGTTTTGTCAAACCGCTTGATCAAGCATTAATTGACGACCTTTTATCAAGTCATCAGCTCTTGGTTACGGTTGAAGATAATGCCATTGCTGGTGGTGCAGGCTCAGCAGTAAATGAATATGTGCTCAGCCAAGGTATTGCTAAAAAAGTACTGAACATTGGTCTTCCTGATCAATTTATAAAGCATGGTACCCAGCAAGAAATCCATCAAGAGCTTGGCTTAGATAGCCAGGGTATTATCGATAAAATCACGGCTTTTATGCAAAAATAATGATGAATCTGTGCTTAGAAACTCACTGGGCACAGCCTCATTTTCCCCGCTTAACTATCCGCAAACATAGCCTATTGCAGTAAACATAGGTAAACATAGGTAAACAGACCCTAACGCGAATTAATGGGTTAGCGCTAGACAGCAATCGTAAGCCACGGTATAACATCAATAAAAAATTTAATTGGATTGGTTATGTCGCTCATTCGCTTTGTTGTACTCATTACTGCCCTTTACGCACTTAATACTAACGCTATAGAACAACCTGCCAGCACGATAAAAGGTCTTCAACAACAATTGTCTGAAGGAACGATATCCAGTGAACAATTGGTCAACTATTACATCACTCGCATTAAGCAGGTTGATCAAGCAGGACCCACGTTAAATTCTGTATCTCAGCTGAATGCTAACGCGATAACGAGAGCAAAAGCGCTTGATGCTATGCGTAAAAAAGGTGAGCTTTTAGGTGAGATGCATGGAATTCCTGTATTACTCAAAGATAATATCGATACCGTTGACGACATGAGCAACAGCGCAGGTTCCATTGCCTTAGCACAACACTTTCCTGCAGATGACGCATTTTTAGTGCAACAACTAAAAAACGTTGGGGCTATTATTCTTGGTAAAACTAATCTCAGTGAATGGGCTAACTTTCGCTCAACTGCCTCGTCAAGTGGATGGAGTAGCCTTTATGGACAAACTAAAAACCCCTATGATATCACGCGTTCACCGTGTGGTTCGAGCTCGGGATCTGGTGTCGCTGTGGCGGCAGAGCTTGCCACTGTGGCTATCGGCACAGAAACCGACGGCTCAGTCACCTGCCCATCAGCCATTAATGGCATTGTAGGGATAAAGCCTACCTTAGGAACCGTTAGTCGCGATGGCATTATCCCCATCGCTCATAGTCAAGATACCGCGGGGCCAATGGCCAGAACTGTCTCTGACGCAGTGATTTTACTTGATGCCATCACCGCATTTGATCATAACGACCGTGATGCGCTAAAGGTGACTACTCGTTATAGCCAGCACTTAAAGCATGATGGTCTTAAAGGGAAACGTATTGGTGTTGTGCGCAGCTTAACCGGCTATCATCATCAACTTGACCAAGTATTCGAGCAAGCAATCGCTGATTTAAGGGAGCAAGGCGCAATTATCGTTGATGAACTGGCTATTGAAAGTGAGAAAGATTGGGCTTCTGCCGAATTTGATATTTTGCTTTATGAGTTTAAAACCGACCTTAATGCGTATTTAAAAACAACGAAAAGTGAGCTACCAAAATCACTCAATGAACTGATAGCCTTCAATCAGGCTAATGCTTCAAAAGCGATGCCATACTTTAATCAAGAAATTTTTGAAATGGCCCAAGCTAAGGGAGATCTGACTTCAAAAGAATATTTGACTGCGCTTAAACAAGCTAAACAGGCGAGCCAAGCGGATGGCATAGATAAACTGCTCGCTGAGCATAAATTAGATCTTCTTATTGCCCCGACAACGGGCCCAGCTTGGAAAATTGACTGGGTAAATGGTGATCATTACCTCGGCGCTGCTTCGTCGGCCGCGGCCGTTGCTGGTTATCCACACATCACCGTTCCGATGGGCTACATTCATAAATTACCTGTTGGCATTTCTTTTTTTGGTACTAAGCTTTCTGAGCCAACGCTAATCGAGGCTGCATTTTCATACGAGCAGGCAACTAAACATCGTAAAGCACCTTTTTAGCGCTTAGTTAACCAAGTAAAAGCTAAAGGAAACTTTTTAACGGTTCTCTACTCTTATTAAGATGATAGGCCGGTTGAACTTTTAGTGTATCAAGCCGTAATATTAACAATAAACACGACAGTTAATGCTTGAATTGTTACAGAAACATAGTAGGTAACAAAGAAAATACTGTTTCAACGTAAAACCAGATAAGCATTAACTACCAATAATGTGATACCGCCTAATATTTAGCTTTTATCGACTGTAAGGATTTTTCATGCGTTTTATCCCGTTAGCACTTAGCGTTTTTATTTCTGTCTCAATAACACCAATCGCATTAGCCGATGGACTCTCTGACTTAACGTCAAAACTTGCTTTACTCAAAGGTTCTCAACCAATCAAAGCTACCCTAAATACCCAAACCTCTTATCAGCAAGGTGACGGTAAAGATAAAGTGATAAAAAATGGTTTAGGAGAAGTTATCCTCAGTGCCAATACTACTGGATTACAGGTGACCTACAGTGATGAGACATTGCTAAAATTAGAACAAGAAGCCCGTGCCCAGATAAAAGATGAAAATGCGCCAACTCCTACCTTAAATGCTATCAATCGTAATAGCGCTACCGAATTAAAAAACACCTTATCTGCGGCCTCATCAATAGAAAGAATGATTGCGCAAGCTACATATATTGGTGAACAGTCTTTTGAGCAAGATAACCAAACCTTGCGAAAACTTTCATTTGATTTACCAATGCAAGCCATCATTAACGATAAAAGAACTCGGGAATACGTGAGTAAGTTCTCGAGTAACTTTGAAGTGGTTATTGATGATGAAGGTGTTCCTATATCCTCCGAATTAACTTTCTCTGGAAAAGGTCGAGCCTATATTGTTTTAAGCGTTAAAGCTCATGGGTTTAGTCGTTCAACTTACCAAGTGATACATCAGCGACTCGTGCAAACTCTGGAAGAAAGCGGCTCAACGTTTGATTCTACTTTTGGATTTAGTGAGCGTTCCGAACAAAACATTCTCACCTTAAACCAAGAAAGCTACGCTAACACGCAAATGGATTAATAAATTATCCGCACCTAAATAGCGATCATTCTAAAAACACCTATACTAAAATTTGGGATGGTTTTTAGTTTGATGGATACGGGATGATCGCCAAAGCATTTAACCTATTTTTAATTGTATTTCTTGTGCTGATACATACGTGTCAGGCGCTCTCTTATCAGCAAGATATCGACAATAAAACGCTAAAAACGGTTACTTTACAATTAAAGTGGCGTCATCAGTTTCAATTTGCGGGCTACTATATTGCCAAGGAAAAAGGCTTTTATCAGCAAGCAGGTTTAGACGTCAAACTATTAGAGCGATTACCTGGGCCAGGCCCCATTGAGCAGCTGATGTACGGTGAAGCTGATTATGCGATTGGCGGTGTTGGTGCCATGATTTATCGCGCTAATGATGTGCCTTTATCCGCATTGGCGACCATTTTCCAAAAATCACCTTCGATATTAATTAGTCGCTACCCAAAACTCGCTGATTTGATCAACAATAAAGTAATGCTCACTAAAGGGCTCATGAATGCCGAAATCATTGCCCTATTTAAACAAAACAATATCGCAATAGAGCAACTTAATATTGTGCCAACGACACAAGCATTGTCTGAATTTACTGATGGTAATATCGACGCTTATAATATTTATTCTTCTAATGAGTTATATCAGCTGAATCAATCCGATCTTAAATTTTACGTTTTTTATCCAGGTGACTATGGGATCGACTTTTATGGTGATGTCCTACTAACCATGGAAAAAAATATTCGTGATAATCCCCAAGAAGTTGAAGCCTTTATTGCTGCGTCCATAAAAGGATGGGAGTATGCCATTAACCATGTTGATGAAGCTATTGAACTTATTAGAGAAAAGTACAATACACAGAATAAGAGTCAACAGGAATTAGCGTTTGAAGCAGACTCATTAATCAAATTAATTTACGCAGATATCATTCCCGTTGGTTATATGAACCCAAAACGCTGGCAGCGCATTGAACATGCCCTAAGAGAACTGGGAAGCTTTAAAGGCAAATCTGTTGACTTAAACCGATTTATATACAGCCCACCAAAACCACAGAGCTCATTAGCATTAATTCGCCAATATCGTTCTCAAATTCTAGCGGCGTTGATCCTCATCTTTGGTGTAGGACTTATATGGCATAATCGCAGCTTAAAAATTGAAATAAAACAACATACTAAATTACTACAACAAGCAAAAGAGCAAGCTGAGCGAGATGCTCGAACCGACCCATTAACCCAATTAGCTAACCGACGAAAATTCCTAGAATCAATAGAGCATGATATGTCGATAGCTGAGCGTAATAATATGGATCTCTCGATCATTTATATTGATATCGATTTATTTAAAACCGTCAACGACACTTATGGTCATGCTGCCGGTGACCGGATACTGAAAGAGCTTGCTGAAATATTTACTAAAAATACCCGACCATCAGAGAATATCGCTCGTATCGGCGGCGAAGAATTTGCCATCACTTGTTTAGGTAAAAATACCGAAAGTGCTGTTAGCTTGGCAAGTAGGATCAGAGAAGCCGTAGAAGAGCATCGCTTTAAAATTGAACAAGATACACTGAATATTACCGTCAGTTTAGGCGTTGCGAGCCTAACTAAAGGGATCAGTAGTGATGAATTACTCAAGCGCACTGATGACGCTTTGTATCGCGCCAAACACCTAGGCAGAAACCAAGTGCAAGTTGCTTAAAATTTTTGAACTGCAATAGTTCATATCTGATCTTACACTTTTGCTAAGTAGGTAGGACTGAGTCTGACTGGTAGATATGAGTGAGAAACGGACCTTCGAGCTGACAAAAATGGTAGCAACAATTGCCCGAGAGCAGACCTGTAAAATTAGTTACCTATAAGCTAAGCTAAGTTTAATCTGAAAACTTGCGGTAAAGGTTGAATCTTAGGATGCCGTCTAGAATGAAAAAAGATAAAGCGTTTTACCTAGTACAAATAAGGTTTTTCAGCTTTTAAATGATATCGTTTCGTCCTTAAGTCGTATTTCGAATTGATTCGATAAATGGTGGTTTAGTCATCAGATACTTCCCAACTATCACAACTGTGTATATATGCAGGTATAATTCAGGTTTTCCAAAATGCCAACTTTTGCTTCCTACTAAATAAACTCAACCACGCTCGCTTTGTTTTTTAACAAATCATAAGCCGCTAATATTAATAATAAAATTCACCTGTAATTTTGATTTAATAGGAAGTAAAGTAAGTCTCGTTAAATAAGGTCTCGCTTTGTTTTTTAATTCGTTTGCAAGGATGATATTAATGTGATGGAATATTTCAATATAAATCAATATATTATTATCGATGCGTTTAACTTTGATTTTGATTTACACAAAATGCAAAAGTGTACTTCTCGATAATAAGCGTTATGAATCACATGGAGTCATATGAAGACGGATAGATTTTTTAAATGGATTTGGAATTTTAATGGATTAATTTTATTCATTGGGATTGTTATAGGTACGCTACTTATATCCTATCAATTAATATCGGCATTTCTTAAAGATGATGTTGTAGACCAACCGACATTAAATTTGGCTCAGGATGAAAAGAAAGAAGAAAAATGGAGTTTGGGTTACCCGAGTAAAGTTGGTAATACTGATTTCTATTTTATCCCACTAGAGTCAGAGAAACTTTCAGTAGAGAAAAAAGAACGAGGAAGAATGTACGAATTTAGTAGTGGAAGTTACACTCCCACTCGGTCAAAAAATGTTCTTTTAATTAATGGAAATACAAACCAAGCGGTATGGTTGTTTGATTCGATTGAACAATTAATTATTGATATTAAACCACTAGTTGATCGTGAATTTAAAGATAACACCATTACGCGTGGAATTTCCTATGAGGTCATTAATAGCGATACAAATAAAGATACTAAATTGGACTACACCGATAAACGTACTTTCGCTTTAAGCAAAGTTGACGGCTCAGGGTATACAGAAATTATTTCAGGGTACAATCGCATAGTTGAATCTAGCTTAAATTCTGAAGGTAACCTTTTTGTTGTATTCATTACTAATAATGAAGTGTATTCAATGGTTATAGATTTAATTACGTTCAAGGTCAGAAACAAAAGTTCTTTGCCTAAAGTCGGTGATTCATAACAAGCCATTGCAGTGTGGGACTTTTAACAGTTGGCTTTTCCTCACTGCGTTCGTTATTTTAGCCAACTTATGTGGACTCCCTCTCGTCAACAACAAAAATCAAGTACAAAGAAATAAATGCATACTTATGTACGAGCTCTACATTGAGAAGCTATCTCTGGCTCTTTGATATTTACGCGAACAGGTTGTCAAATCTATTAAGCGAGCGATAAGCTCTTAGTTGGCTACTGACTAAACCTGCTGATTTTTATCTTCGTTAGTGCATTTT
>NZ_JBQRUM010000014.1:0-120978 GCF_053485795.1 Thalassotalea ganghwensis | reverse complement strand
TCTACTTCGTTATTGCCTATTTATGGGGAATAACCACATGACATAGGCTCTGTCTTGTATAAACTTCAAATGAACTGCTGCAAAAATGTACATCAAAGATCAACACGCTCTAGTATGAGCGACTATCTAATGCGGATATAAAGGACAGAGTTACCTCTGATCACTTTTAACAATGAAATCCCTGTTGACTCCGCAAGAAATTCTCTTAGCTCGCCAATGTTGCTGATCCGAACGCGGTTAACACCTGAAATGACATCGCCTTTGCGAAGGCCAATCATCTGTGCCGGAGAATCATCATCGACATTGTCAACAGAAACACCTTTGTCATTATCAAGGTTACTAAGCTCAGCTCCCTCTAGCATTCGATGAATGCTCGCAGGTTCAACATTTGAATTTTGGTCACGCTTTAGCGTTACTGTGTAGGTTTTGGTTTTACCGTTAGTTTTGACAACGGTTAATGTGACCTCTTTACCCGCGCCAATCGAGCCTATTTTTCCTCTAAGCTCACTAAATGATTTCACTTTTTTACCATTGACTTCAGTAATTACATCACCGGCTTCAATACCCGCTTCTGCCGCTGCGGAGTCTGGGGTTACTCGTTCAACAAAACCACCTTGACTTGCCTCTAACTCCATTGCTTTAGCGATTTCGCCACTAACACTATAACCTGAAACGCCTAACACACCGCGTCTAACTTCGCCAAATTCTAATATTTGACTGACGAGGTTATTGACCATATTGCTTGGAATCGCAAAACCAATGCCGACGTTACCACCATTTGGGCCGATAATGGCGGTATTAATACCGATTAATTCCCCACGTAAGTTTACTAGGGCACCACCAGAGTTACCGCTATTAATCGCAGCGTCGGTTTGAATAAAGTCTTCGTAGTTTTCATTGTTTAAACCACTTCGACCAAGCGCACTCACGATACCTGAAGTTACGGTTTGGCCTAGACCAAAAGGGCTACCAATAGCGACAGCAAAGTCACCGACACGCAATTTATCCGAGTCAGCAATATTGATAGCGACCAGATTTTCACTCTCTACTTGCAACAAGGCAATATCAGAGTTTTCATCAGCACCGATTTTCTTGGCTTCGAGTTGACGACCATCTTTTAAGGTAATTTGAATTTTATCTGCTTCTTTGATGACGTGATTGTTGGTCACAATGTAGCCTTTATCGGCGTCAATAATGACACCAGAGCCTAAACCACGAAAAGGCCTTTCTTGAGAAGGAGCATTTCTTGGATTACCAAAGAAAAATTTAAAGGCATCTGGAATTCGTTGTGCTTCGTGAGTGCCTTGTACGGATATGAGTACGACAGCAGGCGTTACATTTTCGAGCATAGGCGCAAGGCTTGGCATTTGTTGACCATTAACTTGCATGGGTAGGTTAGCTAAAGCAGGTAATGAAGATAGTGCGAAAGTGCTCGAAAGTAGTATAGAACTACAAATTACAGAAAGTTTTTTCATACTAGAGATTACTCCTTACTAAAGTATTTTTACCTTATTACTGACTCAACAATAAAAATTTAGTTCCTAATCGTCAGCAGTTGTCTTTGTAACAGTATGTGTATTATCGCTAAATAAGCCACTTGCTTGGCCAGAATAATCTAATGGGGCTTCAGTTGCGCTATCACGTCTGCTTTTCTCATGTCGTTGGTGGCGAAGTTTAGCCGTTTGTGCCAACTGCTCTTGGGTTTCTTTAGAGAAAAACGGCATCGCATCGATATGTTGTGGTGTTGCCTGTTGTAATAATTGCGTACTTTGCTCCATTTGCGCCATGGCTTTTTGACAGGTTTCGTTCATTTGCGCGAGCAAACTGGCTGAGCTATCGAGGTGCTCAGCAACGTCGAGTTTATATTGCGCCAGAGCAGCTTCACTTTCACTGGCTTGTGAAGCAAGCTTTTTATTTTCAATGGACGATGCCGAAAAGTATTTACTGGCGAAAAAGCCGATTGCACCACCAATGACTAAAAAAATGAGATTGATTACAACATCCATAGCATACACCTTGATCAGATTTAGAAAAAATTGCGTGAAAGTAGAGATTAATATAACGCGCTTATTTATACTTACCTAATAAATATGTTTGTAATTATTTATTTTCAAGCATTAATGTTCGAATTGATAAGAAAACGGTCAATAAATGATTAAACTTTCCCCTCTTGAGAAGTATAACCAAGATTTAACGCGAGATGATTTTCAATATGATGCCGCGCAAGAAAATGCCGTTAAGCATCTGCAGCGTTTATATGAAGACTTGCAAACCAAACCGCTTCCTGTCACTGGCTTTAAGAAAGTACTTAATCGTTGGAAGCGTGTTGTTGCAAAACAAGAGGAGCAGTTAGTTAAAGGCTTGTATTTTTGGGGCGGCGTAGGCCGAGGGAAAACCTATTTGGTTGATACCTTTTATGATTGCTTACCGTTTGAAAATAAAATGCGTGTGCATTTTCACCGCTTTATGCACAGAGTTCATCAGGAGTTAAAAACATTAGCAGGCCAATCGGATCCGCTAAAAATTATTGCCAAGCGGTTTGCTCAAGAAACTTGTATTATTTGTTTTGATGAGTTTTTTGTTTCCGATATTACCGATGCCATGATCCTTGGGACATTATTTGAAGAGCTCTTCGCTCATAATGTAACGTTAGTAGCAACCTCAAATATTATTCCTGATGAATTGTATCGAAATGGTTTGCAACGAGCTCGTTTTTTACCTGCAATCGCGTTAATAAATCAGCACTGTGAAGTGGTTAATGTTGATAGCGGTGTCGATTACCGTTTACGAACACTAGAGCAAGCTGAAATATACCATTATCCGCTTGATGCAAAAGCGACACAAAACCTAAATACCTATTTTTCACAGCTTGCTAATGAGCCAGGTACAAAAGCTAAAGAAATCACCATTAATCAACGTAAGCTACTCACGGTTGAGGAAGCCGAAGGCGTCGTGCACTTTGATTTTTCAACCTTGTGTGAATCTGCTCGTAGTCAAAGTGACTATATGGAAATTAGCCGTTTGTATCATACGGTTTTACTCGCTAATGTTAAACAAATGAACGTCGATTGTGATGATGCCGCAAGACGTTTTATTGCTTTAGTTGATGAATTTTACGAACGCAAAGTGAAATTAATTATTTCTGCTGAAGTAGAGATGGAGTCTTTATATAGTCATGGTGGTTTAGTCTTTGAATTTAAGCGTTGTTTGAGCCGTTTACAAGAAATGCAATCGCGAGATTATTTAGCAAGTGAGCACTTACCTTAGCTGGATTGATACCTCATGGTTAATGAATGAAAGTTATACCAATTAGCGTAAATATTTAGCCAGTTCAGAGCTATGTCAGGATCGTGCGAACCAAGTAAATTGATGCTGTTGTAGCATTCTCCATCAAAGAAATTTGTGAAGTTATCACTTTCCTGACAAGCTCCCCAAGGGCTAGTTTAAAAGGCTTATATGCTTCGTTATTGATCTTGATAAGAGAATGACCATTACCTGCAATCAATGCCTTGCCTCTAAGCCTTTTAATTCTAGCTGAATGATCAAATAATTAAACTAATTGGTATTAAAGGGTTAACAGTTGGTGTTATAAATCATTGGGATTGATCTTTGACGTTAAAATATGGTCTTGCCACTGTCCTGCAATTTTTAAGTAGGACTTGGCTAGCCCTTCTTGCTCGAACCCTAAGCGTTGAAGAAGGTTGGCACTGCGAATATTTGAAGGCATATAATTGGCCATGATCCTGTGAAGCTTTAATTCGTTAAACACATAATCAATAGATGCGCTGAGCATTTCATGCATCAACTGCTTACCTTGATAACGTTCATCAATAGAGTACCCTAAGTTACAAGCCCTAAATACCCCATAAACAATATTTGAGAATGTCGCTAGAGCGAGAACTTCGCTGGTTTTTTTATCTAAACCGACAAAAGGAAGGCATGTTCCGGCGAGAAAGTTTTGGTAATTGGTTTTGACACGCTCTTTGGCGGTTTTATCATTATAATAAGATTCTTCTCTTAACGGCTCCCACTGGGCAAGGTGAGATTGGTTATGTTTCTCATAATTGAGTAAATACCAATACTCCTCCGGCTTTAAAATAGTGATCACTAAATTTTCAGTAAATATTTCTGGTAGTTTATCCAAAATGACGTCCGTTATTCATTGTGTAGGGAGTAGTTATACCATTAATTATTTCATCGGTTAACTTAGTCTCGTTTATTGAAGTTAACCTCTGGTAAGCATTCAAATCCAGGTTTTGCAAAGAAATAACCTTGCATTAAATCAACACCTGCTTCTTTTAACCACAGCATTTCTTCATAAGTTTCAATTCCTTCAGCAAGTGTGGTTATCTTGAAGTCTTTGAACATGGTAAGGCAGTTTTTAATGATAATTTGACGAGCTTTGTCTTTATCAATATCTCGGATAAGCTTCATGTCCAGTTTGATAATATTGGTTTGAAAATCGGCCAGTAAGCTTAAACCAGAGTAACCTGCACCAAAGTCATCAATTGCAGTTTTAAACCCCATTGATTGATAAGAGTTAACGATATGTTTGATAAAATCGCTGTCGTCAATTTTTTCGACTTCGGTAAATTCAAACATAATTTGCTTGATCGGGAAGTTATGCTCTTTGGCTGCCATTAACGTTGTACGAATACAGCGTTCAGGTTGGTATATCGCTTTTGGTAAAAAGTTGATACTCAGCATACTATCAACACCTAATTTTGCAGCTAGGGTGATGGCTTTAACACGACATTGTTGATCAAATGCATAACGATTATCGTCGGTAACTTGTGAAATAATCGAGTAGGCCGATTCATTATTGAGTCCTCTCACTAAGGCTTCATAACCGAAAATAGTTTCCGTTTGGCAATGAACGATTGGCTGAAAGGCCATGGTGAAGTCAAAATTTAGCAGCGACTTATCGGCACAATTAGCACATGACAATACATTATTGTTTTTTTCTAAATCGCTCATTAATCAGACCTAACCTGTTATGTTTTTAAAGTGAAGAAAGTAAAAGGAGTATTACCTATATTGTTTGCTAAATCATAGGAATTAATAGCTTTTAATTGTCTTCCTTGGATGATTTTGACTATAGAACATGGCGCTCATAAAATCAAAAGGTAACCACCTTGCTATCAAATCATTTTATTTTCTGTTTTTCGAGTAAAAATATTAGCTTAGCTAAGTTCTGCTTGTTTAGAGCCACCTCACATATTTACATTTATTTGATGCTCTTCTATACTGTGTTTTTATACAGTATTTTTGTGGTGGGTGTAATATGAATGCCTATATTAAAGCACTAGAGAATAAGCGTTGGTTGTGGCGTGGTGTTGAACAGGCATCTGAGCGAGAAGGTAATGCTAGTGGCTATCCCGCATTGGACCAACGATTATCAGGTGGCTTTCCGCCAGCCAGTGTTATTGAAATTAAAACGCTCAATGGCATTGGTGAATTACGGGTATTAATGCCTTATTTACAGCAGCAACAACAGAAGTTGATGATATTTATTGGTGCACCAGCAATGCTCAATAGTGAGTTTTTAGTTAAGCATTCGATAGTGTTATCTCAGGTTTTATTCGTTGATACACAAGATGCTGAAGCACTTTGGTGTGCTGAGCAATGTTTAAAAAGCGGCTGTGTAAGTTGCGTCTTGTTATGGCAGCAAGCGTTAGAGCTTTTACATATTCGTCGCTTAGTGTTAGCAGCAGAGCGAGGAGAAAGTAACTTATTTGTCTTTCGTCAAAATCATTCATTGACGATGAATTTACCAGTGGCCTTGAGTATGGAATTATCGCCAAGTGTTCGAGGTGTAGCTGTTACCATCCATAAGCGAAGAGCTGGACGAAGTCATGCTAAATTCGATGTTGATATGAGTGAGTATTGGCCGGATTTAGTTAAGCAGCCAATAAGCAATAATGTGGTGTCGCTTTCAGCTCACCTTCAAAAGGTAACGCAAGTGAGTTAAGACTGATGTTATGGCTTTACTTGTATTTCCCTTCATTGCAGCTTGATCAACTTATTGATAATGGCGAGCAACAACGCCAGCAAGTGATTGCTATCGTTGATGCAAGACGTAATGAGATTATTCAAATCAATGAACCTGCTAAGCAGGCCGGACTAAGTTGTGGGATGGGGTTGGCAACAGCTTCAGCCTTGTGTCATTCGTTGACCGTGCTTCCGTATCAAGAGGAATTAGAGTTTAAGCAATTAACCTTCATTGCTGAGTGTTTGTATCGTTTTGTCGCTGATATAGCGCTTGATCGTCCTAATGGATTGTTTTTAAAAATTGACAATATGTTAGCTCTATATCGAGATGTTGGTGTGCTGTGGCAAAAGATTCATCAATTATTAGCAGGAATGAATGTTCATGTGCATTATGCAACCGCGATAACACCGTTAGCGGCTAAATTATTGGCTCAGGCTCATGTCGATAAGATCACCACGGAAGAAAATATTGTTGACCAGTTATTAGCGACACTGCCAATTGAACGAGTTTTTAAATCTACTCAGCATCAAACGCAACTAAGGCGTTTAGGGATAAAAACCTTTGCTCAGCTTGATAGCTTGCCAACCAAAGCATTGGCTGCTCGTGTTGACAATACCTTCATCTATTATTGGCAACAAATTAAGGGAAGTATTCCGTTAAAGCTGAGTTTTTATCAACCTAAGCTCAAGTTTTATCAATATATTGAGTTACTTTATGAAATTAAAGAAGTCACGGTGTTGATAAGGCCACTTACTAAAGTGATTGCCAAGCTTAGTCATTTTCTAAGGGTAAGAAATTTAGCCACACAATCGATTTTGCTGACGTTAATACAGCGTGAGTGCAAACCACTTTCAATTTTTATTGAAAGTGCAGCACCAGAGGATGATCAACATAAGTGGCTGAATTTGATTAACCTACATTTAGAAAGGCAACCGTTAAAAGCTCCTGTGACTGCACTGACAATTGAAGTGGCTCACTTTGTTGAAAAGAAACTGCCTGTTTATGATTTTTTTGAACAAAAAGTCAATGACCAACTGAGCTTTGAGGAATTAACGGGATTATTAACCGCTAAATTGGGTAAAAGTAAAGTTTTTCGTCCGATATTATTAAGTGACCACCGCCCAGAGCTTGCCAGTCAGTTGGTACTTACAAGCGCTAGTTTTGCTAGCGAAGAGAGGGATGTCGCACGGTTAAGGCCAAGTTATTTATTATCAAGTCCACAACCTTTAATCGAACAGGTTGTTATCACACAAGGGCCAGAGCGCATTGAAAGTGGTTGGTGGCAACAGCCTATTATTCGAGACTATTACGTTGGCTATAACGAGCAGGGTCAATGGTGTTGGTTATTTAGGCGGCAGGATAGTCGTTGGTTTGTTCACGGGTATTTTGCATGAGAGGTGGTCGATGTCTTATGCTGAGTTAGTTTGTCAAAGCAACTTTTCATTTTTAGTTGGTGCGTCTCATCCTGAAGAATTGGTATTGCAAGCTGAGCAATATGGCTATCAAGCAATAGCGATAACTGATGAATGTTCTGTTGCTGGCGTGGTGAGAGCCTATCGTTGTATCTTGGAAAACGAATTATCAATAAAACTCATTGTCGGTAGTCGAGTAACGTTAACGTTAGCAACCGGGCAGCAAGTACAGTTGACTTTACTGTGTCCGAGCCGCAAGGCGTATGCTGAGTTATGCCGCGTGATCACCAATAGTCGTCGCCGTTGCATTAAAGGAGAATACGAGCTTCATGAATGGGATTTAAAGACAATTAAGCATTGTTTAGTGATCTGGCAACCGATGGATGACCAAAGCAGCGATGATTTTTGGGGGGCATGGCTTACTAAATATTACCAACAACGTTTATGGTTGGGAATAACGAGGGAGTTAACTTCGGCGGAGCATCACTATATTGATTATTGTCAACAAGTAGCGCAGCGTTTTAATTTACCTATTGTCGCTTGTGGTCAAGTGTTAATGCACCGCCGAAATCGTTTGCCATTGCAACAGGTATTAACGGCAATTGCCGCCGGTACAACGGTGGATAAGCTCGGTAAACAGGCGCTGAGTAATGGTGAACGAAGTTTACGTTCGATAGCTAAAATTTATAAATTATTTAAAGCACAGTGGATCGAGGAGTCGGTTAACATAGCAAAGCGTTGCTCTTTTGATTTATCTGAACTGCAATATGAATATCCTGCAGAGCTTATCCCTGAACATTATACACCTAGCCAATATTTGGCGAACTTAGTTGAACAAGGTAAAGCAAAGCGCTTTCCTGAGGGAGTGCCTGATGAAATTAATCAAATCATTGATAAGGAGCTCGATTTAATCAAGCAACTTAATTATGAACACTTCTTTATCACGATTTATGACATTGTACAGTTTGCTAAACAGCAGGGTATTTTATATCAAGGTCGAGGCTCCGCGGCTAACTCTGTTGTTTGTTATTGTTTAGAGATCACCTCGGTTGACCCTCGTCAGATATCGGTATTGTTTGAGCGTTTTATTTCACTTGAGCGCAAAGAGCCTCCTGATATTGATGTTGACTTTGAGCATCAACGGCGTGAGGAAGTTTTTCAATATATTTATCAAAAATATGGTCGAGAGCGCACTGCTATTGCTGCCACTGTGATCACTTACCGATTGAAAAGTGCGATTCGTGACGTCGGCAAAGTGATGGGCATTAATGAAACGCAATTAGATTATTTTATTAAACAAATCAATCGCCGTGATAGACAACACTCCTGGCAAGATCAAGTTTGCGAGTTGGGATTATCTTATGAAAGTCAACAAGGGCGTTTGTTCATTGAGTTAGTCAATGAAATCAAGGGGTTTCCACGTCATTTATCACAGCATGTTGGTGGTTTTATTATTTCTCAAGGACCTTTATATGAATTGGTGCCGGTAGAAAATGCAGCGATGGCAGATCGTACGGTGATCCAATGGGATAAAGATGACTTAGAGGCATTAAAGTTATTAAAAGTTGATGTCTTAGCGCTTGGGATGCTCAGTGCCATTAGCAAGGCATTTAAGCTCATTAAACGGCATTATCAGCGCGAGTTAACGATAGCAAGCATTACTAAACAGCAGGATGATGCCAAGGTTTATCAAATGATCCAACAAGCGGATACCGTTGGGGTTTTTCAAATAGAATCACGAGCGCAAATGAGTATGTTGCCACGGCTTAAACCGGCTAATTATTATGATTTGGTCGTACAAATTGCAATTGTTAGGCCGGGACCGATTCAAGGTGGAATGGTGCACCCTTATTTAAAGAGACGAGCGGGTGAAGAAGCCGTCACTTATCCTTCCGAGCAAGTTAAGTCAGTGCTTTCTCGAACCTTAGGCGTACCCATCTTTCAAGAGCAGGTAATAAAGCTTGCCATGGTTGCTGCAGGGTTTAGTGGCGGTGAAGCTGATCAACTTCGTCGAGCTATGGGAAAATGGAAGAAAACGGGTGAACTTAACCGTTTTAAGCAAAAGCTTATTGACGGTATGACCGAGCGCGGCTATCAGGTCGAGTATGCGGAACGAATATTTGAACAGATTTGTGGTTTTGGAGAATATGGCTTTCCTGAATCACACTCTGCTAGCTTTGCTGTTTTGGCGTACGTTTCAGCGTGGCTTAAGTATTATTATCCTGAGGTGTTTTACTGTGCCTTATTAAATAGCTTGCCAATGGGGTTTTATTCACCATCACAACTCTTACAAGATGCTAAACGCCACCAAGTTATGGTAATGCCAGTATGCGTGAACCATTCATCATGGCTACATACCCTGACCGATAGTGGTGATGGTTACGTACTTCAACTGGGCCTATGTTTAGTAAAAGGTGTGAATGAGCAGCAGATGACGCGTTTAATTTCAAAACGACCCGCAGGTGGTTATCAGTATTTAGGGCAAATACACCAATTAGGACTTAGGCAAGATCAATTAACCGCACTGGCGAGCGCTAACGCTTTTAAAGTATTATCAGGGGATCGTTACACTACTCGCTGGCAGCTAATGGACAGTGAGCACCAACTTCCGCTATTTTCTGCAACGAAAGAATTTGATTTAACCCATGAGCATTCTTCGACAAGTGCCTTATCTTCATTGAATGAGTTGATTTCAACGAACGAAGTGAAAGCCGTATTGAGTGATCAAGAACAAGAGCGTGATATTGACTATCATATTAAACCGACGTGTTATGATGAGTTACTTGAAGACTATGCGGCAACAGGGCTGAGTTTAGAAAGCCATCCAATAAGTTTATTACGCCAAGCAGGCCAATTATCACATTGTTTTACGGCTAAAGAGTTAATACAGGCGAGACATAAATCGGTTGTCACGGTAGCGGGTGTTGTCACCGGTCGGCAAAGTCCAGGCACAGCTTCTGGGGTAACATTTATGACACTAGAAGATGAAACAGGTAATATTAACGTTGTTGTGTGGATGGCGACAGCGAGAGCGCAAAAACAATGTTTTTTATCAGCGCGTATCCTGAAAGTTAAAGGCATTATTGAACGAGAGAAGAACGTGGTCCATGTGATTGCAGGGCGCTTAATTGATCTAACTGATCATTTTGATGACTTAGCCACGTATTCCAGAGATTTCCATTAGCAAAGTAAAAATGAGTCAACGTAATAATAAAAAACATCGACCATACAAGGTTTCCAAGAGAAGCATTAAAGATGACTACATTGATAAACAAATAACGGTCATTCATTTTGCTATGGCAAAAAAACTCGTCAACCACCCTGAATTACTGCCTCAAGTACATCAAACATTAACCTCTTATCGAGAGAATGGGCGACTATCTTATAGCGGTTATATCACATGGCTCTCAATACTTGAGTTATACGATGACAGTGAACAATTTATTCAAGGTGTGGTAGAAGAGAGTGCGCAGATGAAAAGGCTAAGGCGATCGACACCTTTTGTCGGAATTCTAACCGAGGCAGAACGTGAAAAAGCATTGTATGAAGAGGCCATTGGCACCATTAGTAAACCGGATGCTCTATTTTTATAAATCTCTTGGCAGACAACCGTCACAATGACAAACAAAAAACTTCAACCTGCTTGAAAAATATACGTGATCTTTAAAAAATAATTCTGTATAATCCGCGCTCCCTAACGTTACAAATGTCTATTATCTTCCCAAAGAAGTAGACAAGGGGCTCGATACTCGAAGGGGTAATGGCGTAGCCTTTTAACTGATGGTCTATGTAATAGGCTGTTTTTTAGTAACATTATTAATAATGGGTTTTTTAAATGAAAACTTTTGTAGCAAAACCAGAAAGCGTACAACGCGAATGGTTTCTAGTGGACGCTGAGAACAAGACTCTTGGTCGTATCGCTACTGAAATTGCTAGCCGTTTACGCGGTAAGCACAAGCCAGAATATACTCCTCACTGTGATACCGGTGATTACATCGTAGTTATCAATGCTGAGAAAGTTAAGGTTACTGGCAACAAAGCGAAAGGTAAAATTTACTACTCGCATACTGAATTCCCTGGTGGTCTTAAGCAAATTAGCTTTGAAAAGTTAATTGAAAAAGCGCCAGAGCGTGCAATTGAGTTCGCAGTAAAAGGTATGTTACCTAAAGGTCCTTTAGGTCGTGAAATGTACCGTAAGCTTAAAGTGTATGCTGGTGCTGAGCACAAGCATGCTGCACAACAACCACAACTTTTGGAGCTGTAAGCAATGGCTGATAATCAATATTACGGTACTGGTCGTCGCAAGAGCTCAACTGCTCGTGTGTTTATGAAAGCTGGTAACGGTGCAATCACAATTAACAAGCGTGACATTTCTGAGTACTTCGGTCGTGAAACTGCTCGTATGGTTGTTCGTCAACCATTAGAGTTAGTTGAAATGTTAGAAAAGTTTGACTTCAATATCACTGTTGTAGGTGGTGGTATTTCTGGTCAAGCTGGTGCTATCCGTCACGGTATTACTCGTGCATTAATGGAGTTTGACGAAACTTTACGTAGTGATTTACGTAAAGCTGGTTTCGTTACTCGTGATGCTCGTAAAGTTGAACGTAAGAAAGTTGGTTTACACAAGGCTCGTAAAAAGCCACAATTTTCAAAACGTTAATTTTTACTTTATCGTTTCAAAAGCCGACATTTATGTCGGCTTTTTTATGTCTGCGGTTTTATTAGGGTTGATGAAATTTTATGCTATTTCGCTTCTTTGTGTGTCTTTAAGTAGAAAGCATGGAAATTCTCAATTTTTACCACTACTTTTATACATATCTGACTGAGCATTCAGTGAATTTCCCCTTGTAAAAAATGGGGCTTTTCTTTATGATCGTAAAAATTTTTTTGTCGCTAGTTTGTTTGAATGATGATTGGCAGTAAATCTTTTAGTTGTGTTTACTGTTGATACATTTAAATAGAATAATAATTGGAGATGTTGGATGAGCAATGCGCCCGTGAATAACGGCCGTCGACGCTTTTTAACTGCGGCTACCTCGGTAGTTGGTGGTGTCGGTGTTGTCGGTGTGGCTGTGCCTTTCATTGGATCCTGGAACCCAAGTGCTCGTGCGAAAGCAGCGGGTGCTCCAGTTGAAGTCAATGTTAGCAAAATAGAGCCTGGTCAATTAATTCGTGCCGAATGGCGTGGTAAACCTGTTTATGTTGTACGCCGAACCGATGAAATCGTGTCGTCGTTAGCAAATCATGAAGATCAATTGCGAGATCCGCAGTCGCAAGAGCCTCAACAACCAGAATACGCAGCTAACGGACACCGCTCTATCAAACCTGAGTTTATGGTGGCTTTAGGTGTATGTACTCACTTAGGCTGTGCTCCAACGTATCACAAAGGTGATTTCGAAGAAAAAGTTGAAGGTGTTAAAGATGGCTTTTTCTGTCCATGTCATGGTTCTAAATTTGATATGGCTGGTCGTGTATTCCAAGGGGTACCGGCACCATTAAACCTTGTTGTTCCAGAGCATTCGTTCCCAGATGATAGCACCTTGTTAGTTGGTGTCGCCCCAGGAGAAGCATAATGAATAACTTTATGGCTTGGATAGAAAAACGCTTACCGTTAATGGATGCGATCAACAAGCATGCTGCTCAGTATCCTGCTCCAAAGAACTTCAACTTTTGGTATGTTTTCGGTATTTTAGCGACCGTTGTTTTAGTTAACCAAATCCTTACCGGCATCTGGCTAACAATGAACTATGAACCATCTGGTGATGGCGCATTTGCTTCGATTGAATATATCATGCGCGACGTTGATTACGGATGGTTGTTACGTTACATGCATTCAACAGGTGCTTCCGCGTTCTTTATTGTTGTTTATATGCACATGTTCCGTGGCCTTATGTATGGCTCCTACCAAAAACCACGTGAATTATTGTGGATCTTCGGTATGTTCATCTTTTTAGTGCTTATGGCTGAAGCGTTCATGGGTTACTTATTACCATGGGGTAACATGTCATATTGGGGAGCTCAGGTAATTATCTCGCTCTTTGGTGCTATACCTGTTATCGGTGAAGATTTAACCATTTGGATCAAAGGTGACTATGTTATCTCTGGCGCAACGTTAAACCGTTTCTTCGCATTGCATGTTATCGCCTTACCATTAGTATTAGTTGTTTTAGTTTTCTTACATATCTTAGCGTTGCATGAAGTAGGTTCAAACAATCCTGATGGAACCGATATTAAAAAGCCAAAAGGCAGTGTGCCTGAAGCAGAGCAAAGTAAGTTTACTTTCCATAAACAATATACCAGCAAGTATGATATTGTTGATGCAATCCCGTTCCATCCTTACTACACCGTTAAGGACTTGGTCGCGGTTGTCATATTCTTAATCGGTTTCTGTTGGGTAATGTTCTTTGCACCTGAAGGTGGCGGTTACTTTATTGAAGCACCGAACTTTGAACCGGCTAACGGTTTAAAAACGCCAGAGCATATTGCTCCGGTATGGTACTTTGGTCCGTTCTATACGATTTTACGTGTCGTTCCTGACAAGCTGATGGGTGCTATTTTAATGTTCGCTGCCATCGGAATGTTATTCGCACTACCATGGTTTGACCGTGGCACGGTTAAGTCAATTCGTTATCGCAGCAAGTTACATACGTTAAACCTTATCCAGTTTGCGATCTGTTTCATTATTCTTGGTATTTTAGGTACTAAGCCAGCGACAGATTTGAACAACTTAATTGGTATAATAGCAAGCTTTGGTTATTTTGGTTTCTTTGTTGCCTTATGGGTATACAGTAAGAATGAGAAAACTAAGCCAGTTCCAGAGAGGGTAACAGGATAATGAAAAAGTTAATTATCGCACTATTAGCCATATTACCAACTTTGGTATTTGCTGCTGGTCCTGCCGTTGAACTTGATAAATCCAATATTGATTTATCAGACAAGGAATCATTAAAAAGAGGCTTTAGATCTTACTTAGACTACTGTCTTGCGTGTCATCAACTGCAATATCAACGTTACAACCGTACTTTCGCTGATTTAGGTATTAGTGAAGAAGAGGGCGTTGCTAACTGGATGCCGACAGGTGAAAAAGCAGGTGATCACATTACCAATAATATGCCAGCGAAAGAAGCGGCAAAATGGTTTGGTACGACACCACCTGACTTAACGTTAGAAGCTCGTCTAAGAAAGACGCCCGACTATATTTATACTTACTTACGCTCATTCTATGCTGACCCCGAGCGTCCGTTTGGTGTGAACAACAAAATCTTTAAAGATGTCGGTATGCCTCACGTATTGCAAAATTTACAAGGGGTTCAAACCCTTGATGAAAATGGTAATTTATTACCAGCGACAGGTGGTAAAATGACACCTGAGCAATATGACAACTTTGTTCGCGATTTAACTAATTTCTTGGCTTATGTATCTGAGCCAAACAAGTTAGAGCGTGAAGCAATGGGATACTGGGTAATTGGATTTTTAGTTATCTTGCTAATTTTCTCTTACCTGCTGAAGGTTGAATATTGGAGAGACGTTCACTAATTGTGAATAAGTGGTAACACTAAGTCTTTCTTGGGGGCACTTGCCCCCTTTTATAGTTTTATATTATTAAACATTGGAGGCGAAATGGCCGTAGCTGCAAACAAGCGCTCTGTAATGACGTTATATTCTCATGCAGATGATATGTATAGTCACCAAACACGTATCGTATTAGCGGAAAAAGGCGTTGGTGTCGATATACATTTGGTCGACTTGGCAAACTTGCCGGAAGATCTATTAGATCTTAACCCTTACGGTACTGTACCAACACTAATTGATCGTGAATTAGCACTTTATGAAGCATCAATTATTATTGAGTATTTAGATGAGCGATTTCCGCATCCACCATTAATGCCAGTGTACCCTGTTTCTCGCGGTCGCAGTCGTTTAATGATGCATCGTGTTGAGAATGACTGGTATAGTTTAGCTAAAGTCATCTTTAACGGTACCGCTGAGCAAGCAGAGAAAGCACGTCAAGAGCTGAAAGAGAGCTTACTTAGCGTAGCGCCAATCTTAAATGAAGCACCTTATTTCATGAGTGAAGAGTTTAGCTTGGTTGATTGCTATTTAGCGCCGTTGTTATGGCGTTTACCAGCGATGGGTATCGAGTTAACTGGTCAAGGCGCCAAAGAGTTAAAGTCTTACATGCTTAAGTTATTCGAACGTGATTCGTTCCAAGCATCACTGACTGAAGCTGAGCGTGAACTGCGTTTTGGGAATGCCGACTAATGAAAGATACCATGACGTCGAGTAAGCCTTACTTAGTTAGAGCTTTTTATGACTGGATATCTGATAACGGTTTAACGCCGTATATTGTCGTTGATGTTTCGGTATACGGCGTTTTGGTGCCTATGGCTTATGTTAATGATGGCCAAATTGTACTCAATATCTCTTCGTCTGCAGTTGGCGCAATATCAATGGCGGGCGACAACATAGAGTTTAGCGCACGATTTTCCGGGAAGCTTGAGCACCTTGTCATTCCTTTTGGTGCGGTAGCTGCTATTTACGCAAAAGAAAATGGTGCGGGTACTCAATTACCTATCGAGCACCCTGAAGTAGATGAAAATGAAACACTTGAAGAGCAATCTTCGTCATCTGCCAGTTTACAAAGCGTTGATAGTGACACGTCGATGGAACAAGGCGATGATGAAAATTCCTCAAAGCCGAAAAAAGGTAAGCCAAGTTTAACGGTTGTTAAATAAAACTGGTTGATATTTAGCTGATAAAAAACCACCGACAGGTGGTTTTTTTATGCGTTTTGGCAAAATGAAAACTTATACCAATTACATTAAATATTTAATGTAATTGGTATTATGGACTGACGTATTCAAACATTTTAAAGACCCGATTTACGCCTCCGACGTGGCGCGCTATGTTAACGGCTTTTTCAGCGTCATTGGCTTTAACTAAGCCCATTAAAAATACTTCGCCATTTTCGGTGACAACTTTGACGTTGGCAGCGTCTAACGAGTCGCTTTTGAAAAGTGCGGTTTTGACTTTTGAGGTTAGCCACACATCGTTACTGCGGGTGGTTAACGATGTGACATTACCAATACGTATTTGATTATAGACTTGTTTAACACCGTTAAGCTTTTCGATGGTCTTAATCGCTAAGTTTTTCAAGTGGGCGCTTGGCGCTTGCCCAACAATAAGTACACTGCCATTAACACTGACAACTTGCAGGTTCGTTTGATCTTTTAATCCTTCTATTTGGTTCAACGCGGCATGAGCGTCTAGCTCTAATTGTTGGTCGTTCAGTTGGGTGCCAATGGTTCGGTTGTCAGAAATTACGCTAGCGCCGCCAACAACACCAACCACGGCGGCAGCCATACAGCCTTGTAGTAATAGTGCACTGGCGATAATCGTTAATGAATGAGATATTTTCATTTTAATGCTCTTCCTGTGGAAATAAGGTACTGTCAATAAGGTCACATAGGCAGTGTATCGCCAACAAATGCACCTCTTGAATTCTTGATGCTCGTGCTGACGGTACACGAATTTCAACATCGGTTTCACCTAAAAGGCCAGCGATATCACCGCCATCATCGCCGGTTAATGCAACGATTGGCATATCACGCGCCACAGCGGCTTCAATGGCTTTAACGACATTTTTCGAATTACCACTGGTTGAGATTGCGAGTAAGACATCGCCATGATTTCCTAATGCTCTCACTTGTTTAGAAAAAACATCGTTCCAGTGATAGTCATTAGCGATCGACGTCATGGTGCTACTATCTGTGGTTAACGCAATGGCCGGTAAACTCGGGCGCTCTGCCTCATAACGATTTAACAACATTGAGGCAAAGTGTTGCGAAACCACTGCAGAGCCACCATTGCCACATGCCAATATCTTTTGACCATTTAACAAGCATTGTACAAGTAGCATTCCTGCTTGTTCCAAAGGTGCGGCAATAACTTCACTGGCGGCTATTTTAGTTTGTATGCTCTCGGTGAAATTACTTTTTATTCGTTCAAACATAAAGCTGGTACTCAATTAAAGGCATTAGTTAGCCAATGGACTTGCGGTTGCTCACTCTCATTGGCTAGGCGTTCAATAGCAACGATATCGAATCGGTATGCGGTATTATATTCATTTAATTGATGTTGTTGCAGGTATATTGATGCAGTTTTTTTAATTTTTTGCTGCTTAGCTTTGGAAACAGCCGCTAACGCACCACCAAACTGCTGGTCTTTACGGTATTTCACTTCAACAAAAACCAGGGTGTCTTTATCTTGCATGATCAGATCAATTTCACCAAATCGGCAATGATAGTTTTGACTGACGAGGATTAATCCTTGTTGATGTAAATAATCTAATGCAAATTGCTCCCAAAATTGACCTGTTTGTGTCGTTGTTTTATTTGTTAACCACTGCCACACTTTCTATTCCATCCCTGTTATATTGGCCCCACAGTAAACTTCTAACCAATAAGCGCTGCTCATTGAGCTGTAAAACGCCTGTTTGTCCATAATGGCGAATATAGGGGGCTGATTTCATCGCTTCGACTTTGTTTATCAAGCCTAAGCTATCATAGCCCATGGCAAAAATTCGTTGCAGGCTGTCACTTCGCTGCGGCCAAAGTTGTTGAGAAAGCTTAGCAAGCGGTTTGTTTTGTTGTTGGCTTGGCAATAACCAAGGCATTTCTGTAAAGGTTAGTCCGGCTAAGTCTCGAGAATCACTTTCATCAAACTGCCCACTATGACTTCGAGAGCTTGCATAAACCGGAATAAGTTTGGCAAATGGGCTAATGTTTACCTCAATATACGGCTTTAATAATCTGGTTTCATCCGCAGAGCCGATCAAATAAATCATATCGATATCTCTGCGATTACGGGTTTCCGTTTTTAACACCTGTTTCACTCTGATATCTAAGTCATTGATACGTGCTTGGCTGGCCTCAACTTCTAAGCTTTCTTTGAGTATTTTTTCCATGTTGTTGCCACGTTCAAAGTAGATAAGTTCAGGTGCTTGCTCATTGAGTTTTTGCCAAGTAGCGCTAAATTGCTCAGCAATCCGTTTGCTAGCATTGTCGTTATGACTGATCACTAAAGGATGTTTGAACTGTTTAGCACTTAAGGTTGATGCTGCTTGAATCGCTTCATCTTCTGGGCGCATTGAAAAAGCGACATGCTGTGAACCCAGTGACACGCCATTGACCGTGTTAAGTAGGAGTGTAGGAGTTGAGAGATTTTCTAGGCCAATATACGCTTCAACATTTTCTTTTAATAATGGCCCGATAACATAATCAATCGCGAGTTCGTCAAATTGTGTCGCTAAGGTGTCGAGTTGCCATTGGTTTGAGTCTATAAAGTGTAAGGTAAGCGTCTCATCGTTACTGTAAGCTGCAAGTAGGCCCTCTTGAGCAACACGACCAGCGAGCTCCTGCTTTCCAGATAACGGTAAGATAACCGCGATATTTTTTAGGACAGGTGTCAACGTGCTTTCTGCGTTAGCTTTAAGTTGCTCAGCGATATGATTGGCGGGGTGTGTAGGGAAATCTTGCTGCCAAAGTGCAATATAGCGAATTAAGGTCGCATTATCATGACCAAACTGGTGACTGTAAGACAACAAGCGCTGCCAACCATCATAAAGCGGCGGGTTTAGTAAGGCGAGTTGGTCTGCTTGCCAGTTTGATAGCCTCGCAAGCTTATACCAAATGTTATCTATTAGCTCCTCCGATGCACTATTATCGATTGTAAACGCATGTAGCTGAGCATTTAGCGCATGTAGTTCTTGTTTTTTAAGTTCAGCTAGCTGTTGTTTAAGTTTGAGTGCGGTTAGGTTTGGCCCGATTTGGTGTTGTTGTTCTAGTGCTTGTAGTAATTGCAAGTTTTGTGTTGCTTGCGCTAGCAGGGATAATTCAATAAAGCCTTGAAGTTTGATTAATGCCAATTGATAGCGTTGTTGCGGTGATAATGAAAAGCTACTGAGTAGTTCTGTTAACCATATTGCCTGATAATGCTGTTGCTCGTTTGAGAATCGCTGCGCAGCAGAAAATAAGGTGCTAATTGCTTGTTCACTGTCTTGCGCTTTTGCTTGTTCAACCAACTCTTCACCACTGTATTGTTTGGTTTGCGCAGATTCAGTTGAAGGCGTTGAGCTTGGTTGAGTCACTGGCTGAGGTTTTTGGTTTGCACAGCTGGTGAGATAGCTAAGCGCGAGAATTGTCAGAATATATTTGCTAATGCGGGAAGCTAGACTCAAAACAGATTTGGGTGCGTGGCTATAGTGCTTTATAATAAACTTCATTTTTTGAGTCTCAATACAAGTAAAATTTATGACGCAGACATTTGTCGAAACCAGCACATTATATATAGTGGCTACGCCAATCGGCAACCTAGCTGATATTACTCAACGCGCATTGTCTGTGTTAGCCAATGTTGATGTCATTGCCTGTGAAGATACCAGACATACTCAAAAGCTGCTATCAGCTTATTCAATAAAAAACAAAACTTTAAGCTTACATGATCATAATGAGAGTCAACGACAAGCGCAAATCGCTGACATGTTGAGTGAAGGCAAAAGCATTGCGTTGGTTTCCGATGCAGGTACACCGCTGATCAGTGATCCCGGTTATCATATTGTCAGCTACTTAAAAGCCAGAGATTTTAACGTGGTTCCTATTCCGGGAGCTTGCGCAGCGATAACGGCATTGTCTGCTGCTGGCTTACCAACCGATCGTTTCTCCTTTGAAGGGTTCTTACCCTCAAAGTCAGGCGCAAGGAAAAAAGTGTTAGCAGAATTAGTCAATGAACCTCGGACCATGGTTTTTTATGATGCGCCGCGCCGCGCAATAGATACCATCGAAGATATTGTCACTGTTTTAGGCCCTGATAGGCACGTTGTCATTGCTCGGGAATTAACCAAGACGTTTGAAACTATCCATCGAAACAGTGCTGGTGAATTACTTGCTTGGTTGCAAGAAGATGCCAATCAATTAAAAGGTGAAATGGTATTAATTATTGAGGGATACAAAAGTAATCCTGACGATATTCCAGCGAAAGCAATAGACACGTTAAAATTGTTACTGGCGCACATGAAGCCTAAAACCGCTTGTGCGATCGCTGCTGATATTCACGGCGTTAAAAAAAATGCTCTGTATGAGCTAGCGCTCAGTCTAAAAAACTAACAGCATTGATTGGCTTTCAACACGAATTACCGTAAAATGCGCGCCGAGTTAACTAGACAATCGCTGCCTGTGACGAAAATGATCAGGGGGAGGAAAGTCCGGGCTCCACAGAGCAGGGTGCCAGGTAACGCCTGGGGGGCGAAAGCCTACGACAAGTGCAGCAGAGAGGAAACCGCCGATGGCTATCTTAATTTATTAAGAGAGCACAGGTAAGGGTGAAAGGGTGCGGTAAGAGCGCACCGGACCGCTAGTAATAGTGCGTTGCAAGGTAAACTCCACCCGGAGCAAGACCAAATAGGGTTCTACGATTCTTATGAATTAATGCGTGGCTCGCGTTAGAACCGGGTAGGTTGCTTGAGCGATGGAGCGATCCATCGCCTAGACGAATGATTGTCACTTTTCTTTACTTCGGTAAAAAGAGATACAGAACCCGGCTTATCGGTTGGCTCAAAAATTTTAGAAGCCGCTTGAATTTCAAGCGGTTATCTAAAATTTCTTAAATTTAAAATCATTAAATCCAAAAATTGGTACACGGGTTGGTACACGGTTTTGATTTTTCACTTCAAAATTTTTACTTTAAAAATTGCTTAGAAACTTGTTTTGGCTGTGATTTTTTCCAGTTAAGATCATTTCAACTTTTTAAATCAAAGCGATAAAAATTGCTACACGGTTTGATACACGGTGACCTACTTAATTAATTGAAATGAAAGTTGTAGCTGGGAGCAAGTACTTATATCTGCGCAAACAGTGGTTTTATTTTCGAATAAGACTACCCAAACGGTTAGGAATGCGAGAAATCCGCTTTGGTTTACAAACACAAAACCTGATCTCAGCGGTTAACCGTATTAACCAATTCAAACCCTACATTCAACAGCTAAAACAGCTTGTTATCACATCCAAATCATTAGACACTAGTGAAGTAAAACCGCAGTTGATAAAGATTAAGGATGCCATGTTGAAGCAACTACAAGTAAGCGATATTGATACCTTGATTGCTGGCATGGAGCAAGGTTATTCAAACGGTGCTCATGCGCTTAATGTTCTTGGTCAAACTGTAGTGGTATAACGAATTTGGCCACCTAATTAATAGTTCCAAACAGGCTAAACTGTGTTAACTAGTTTGGAACTGTATTTTCAATATATACAGTGTCTTAAATGAGTGGTTGAAGTTGACTTATCGGTCAACTCACTATTTCAATAGAAAAGCCCTTGCAGTAATGCAGGGGCTTATTTGTCATATACAACTTTTCAAAAGTGTCAGTCAACGGCTGTCGATGATGCTAATTTCAACATTAACTAATGGTAATGTATTAGCCTAATGCTTTTTGTTAGAATCTTATGAAGTGATTAATAACATTGATAAATTGTCGTGAAAGTCCTCATTGTTGAAGATAGCCAAGAAGTTTCAAACTATATTGCCAATGCATTACAGGAGTCGGGATATATAACTCAACAGGCTTTTAATGGTGAAGAAGGTTTGTTTTTCGCCCAATCTCAACGTTTTGATGTACTTGTTGTTGATAGGATGCTGCCCATTTTAGATGGCTTGAGTATGGTGAAACGTATACGTGAACAAGGAAACCTTGTACCCGTTTTAATGTTAAGCGCGTTAGGTGAAGTAGACGATAAAGTTAAAGGGTTTTCTCATGGCGCTGACGATTATTTAGCTAAACCTTTTGCTTATGTTGAATTGCACGCTCGGTTAAATGCTCTAGTTAGACGCAATAAACCCTCCTATGAACTCGGTCACAAAATGAGTTTGGCGGATTTAACGCTTGATTTGCGCAACCATAAAGTTACTCGCGCCAATCAGGTAGTAAAGCTTCAATCGCGAGAGTTTAAACTGTTGGAATATCTTCTTAGACATAAAGGTCAGTTGGTTACACGAACCATGCTACTTGAGAATGTTTGGGAGTATAATTTTGACCCTCAAACTAATGTTGTAGATGTCCATATCAGTCGCTTACGCAGTAAGGTAGATAAAGGCTTTGAACGTACTTTAATTTCTACTGTTAGAGGTGCGGGCTATATCATTAATGACTAGGTTCACCTTGCCTCGATTATCTATTTACACCCAAGCTTGGTTAGTAGGTGGTTTTTTTTGTGTCTTTTTACTTATCACTGTAGTGCTTTCTGTATTCACTACCCCGAATACACGTGAAAATCAAAATTATCTAAATTTTATTGCTGATCAAGTCAATGATATATATCAGGTAGCAGGTGTTAAAGGGTTATTAGAATTTAAAGGTATAAGATTGAATACGGTAAAAATTTTCTTGGTAAGTCATTCCAACGAAATCGTTTTTACTAGTAAAAGTCACTGGCACGTACCAAAAGAAGTGCTATCGAAAATATTGCACCTTCATGATGACACTATACAAAACTATGCCCCATCGGTTTCCAAGTTATCTTGGCCTACAATTAGCTTCAATTCTTTGATTAAATATAACAATAATAATATGCGGCTGATTGTTGTACAGCGTGTTACCAGCATAAACTCTGAGCTCAATGCTATATCATGGTTAATATGGGGTATCATAGTTATTGCTTTGTTTGTTGGTTTAGTTGGTATTTATATCGGCTTTTTTGTTAAAAAACGTTTGAGTGACATTAATGATAGCTGTCGATTGATTATTGAAAGTAGCGACTTGTCACAGAGAATTCAAAGAGATGGAACTAATAAAGACTTTGATATTCTTGTAAAAAATTTAAATCATCTGCTTGCACACAATGAACAGCTTGTTAGCGATATTAAGCAGGTAAACAATAATATTGCCCACGATTTGAGAACGCCTTTAACTAGGATTAAAAATAAGTTAGAAGGCGTCATGTCAAAACCTCTCAGTCTGCAAGAGCTTGAAGGCTTTCACTTAGCGTTAAAAAAAGATCTAGAAAATTTAAATAAGGTCTTTAATACCTTGTTGAGAATATCTCGCCTCGAGTCAGAGCAAGATAGCACTTCAATACAGCATGTTGACGTAAACATGTTATTAACTGATATCGTCGAATTTTACCAACCACTGGCAGAAGAAAAAGGCCAGAAAATTAATTTAAATACAACTAAGTTAGTCTTTAAGTGCGACAAGGATTTGCTTTTTCAAGCGCTGGCGAATTGTATCGAAAATGCAATTAAATATACGCCCAGAAGTGGAAAAATTACCATAATGGCTAGGCAACAAATTGATCAAGTATCAATAAGTATTTGTGACGACGGTATAGGCATACCAGCTAAAGAACGCGAAAAAGTGTTTCAACGGCTTTACCGTGTTGACTCAAGTAGAAGCACTGAAGGAAATGGGTTAGGGTTGGCTTTGGTAAAAGCGATAGTTGAGCTTCATCATGGTACCGTTTCTATCGCAAGCAATAATCCTGGTACTTGTATTACTTTATCCTTCCCCAATAACTAACAATTAAGCCCTTAATAAGTCAAAGCCTTTTCAATATAGCCTAGCCTCGATAACCTATTTTACGGTGAAGGTTACCATTTGGTAATGTTTGGGAAAAGTTGGGGTAATGTTCACTTGTTATCATGAATAAACTGGAATTCGACAAGGTCTACTCATGAAAACTCTATTTAAGCGTTCGTTAATATTAATCTTAGGCGCGGTTGTTTTACTGCTTGTAATTGGCCAAATTCTCAATCGCACAGCCGAATCTATCCCGCCACTGGGAAAAATGTTCTCTGTTGGGGATCACAAATTACATCTTTATTGCACTGGAGAAAAAAGCGAGCGTCCAACAGTTATTTTAGAAGCAGGTTTAGGTAACGCTGCCGCAGAATTTTACTTGTACCAAAAAGAATTAGAAAAAACAGAGCATGTGTGTAGCTATGACCGAGCAGGAGCAGGATGGAGTGAGTTAAGTGATGTGGCTGCAGAGCCTGAAAATATAAGTGAGCAACTTCAAACACTATTAAAAAATGCCAAAATAGCACCTCCCTTTGTATTTGCCAGCCATAGTATTGGTGCTTTGCATACTAGAATGTATGCTCATCACTATCCAGAAGAAGTAGCGGGTATTGTGTTTATTGATGGTAGTCATCCTGAAGAACATGGTCAGCAATCGTTGACCGCTCCTGATATGTTTGAAGAAAGCAATTTAAATAATCAGCTCAGGATGTTTCATGTTTTTGAGGTTTTTGCTCAACTGGGGGTATTTAGAATTTATAATCCGCTTGCTTTGCCAGAAAAGGTATTTCCAGAGCATATAATGACTGCAATAAATTATTATCGTTTATTACCTAAAAATTTTGCTGGTTTTATAAAAGAAGCACAATCAATTGAAGCCAGTTATCAGCAAACCCTAAATCGACAACACCTAGGAGATATTCCACTCGTTGTGGTTACAGGGCCATTTGTTGCGTTATCTCGTATCGAGGGAGAGCCACCTAATGAAACAGACGAGAAAATGATGGAAATTCATAAGAGTTTGCAGCTAAAAACCTTGGATTCATCAACTGAAAGCAAAATGGAAATAATTGAGGGCGCTTCACATATGAGTTTGATATTTGATAAAAATCATGCTTCACAAGTTGTTAAGCATATTTTAGATTTATTGAAATATATACACCTTAAAGCGAGTTAACTTATCGGTTGGCTCACCTATTTTATGCCGCTTAATTTACATTAGTAAGTTAAGCGGCAACACCTACAGCACTTCTTTATCAGACTTACCTAATCGCATAGCCATTTACATTCGCGCCGAGATTGGTCATATTCTTTACGTTTCAAATTTTTATTTTATACCAGACAAAGCTCAAACCGAGGTAAAAATGAATAAAGCGAGTTGTTTATGTAAAAGAGTGACGTTTGAAGTTAAAAGATTTGAGCCACAAGTAGCGCATTGTCATTGCAGCATGTGTCGTAAGTTTCATGGCGCAGCGTTTTCGACCTTTGGCGAAGTTAAGAAAGCAAATTTAATTTGGCTGACAGGCCAAGAAGACTTAGCGGAGTATCGTGCAGAAAATGATACTGTGAGAAGCTTCTGTCAGCACTGTGGCTCAAGCTTACTATTTGAGTCTCAGTATAATAGGCAAGCAGGAACGATAGAGGTCGCGTTAGCGGTGTTTGATCAACTCGACGTGATAAAGCCTAATGCTCATATTTATACCAGTAGCCAAGTACCATGGATAACGCTAAATGACGAGTTGCCCGTTTACTTGCATTATCGTGAATAACGAGTCCAGACGCCAAAGTTATTGATTTGATCTTAACTGGTTGACCTGGAAGGCTTAAAAACGTAAAAAGAAATCACCACCTGTGACTCATTGATTTTTAAAGTAACGGTAATGATTAAAGAGTAGTGAGACGCAGGTATCACAGACCCTTTTTAATCGATGAAATTTGTGCTTTGAGTGAGTCTGTCGTAATAGGATGAGGATGCCTTGGTGACTAAAATAGGTTATTTACTGTTATTGTTACTCAGTCTTTTTGCAAAGGCAGAAGTAGCTTACCAGCCAGATGTACTTGAACAATGCCTTGTTAAAGCAAGAGCTTTTAATGAGTTTACGTATGAGAGTGACATCGAAAGGGCATATGTTTTAAATCACGATAGATATTTTGCAGTCGTATTCTCTAAAGGGGCATTTGGAACAATTGAAGATCGAAGCCCTAATTACAAGAGTCTCTTATTTTGTGTTATTGATAGAAACTCAAAAATACAATTATTAGGTAGAAATTTGCAAACATTATGGATTGATGAGTTACCTGAATTATTTGAATTTAAAAATGAATTCGTTGAAGAAAAAGAAGTAGTATTTGTAAAAAATGAAAGTGGTAAATACGCTTTTAAAGGTCAAGTAATAAAGGAGACAAAGCTTAAAAGGGAAAAGTAATGAATTTTCTAAACCAATATGTCAGAGTGGTTGATGTTATGATTGTTGATTTCACAGATTACATAGCTTATCGAAAGCCGTGTTTAAATGGGGATATGATTTAATGACACTCTGCAAGGAATAAAAATATACATGATTTTAGTCAAGCTTCTCAGTGGCTCAATATTGATGGCGATGTGTGCCGCTGCATGCGCGGCAGATATAGTCAGTATGCGTTACGTTCTAAGTCCAAAGATTTCTTGCGATGAATCAGCAAAGGTTATAAACGTAATAGTGTCTAATTACTTTTCACAAAGCTTAAAGTTGAAAGAATCAGATCTTGGATTTAATGGTGAGTTGAAAAGAGAAATGTTTTCCGTTGTTGATGTCGATGACATTTATTTGGAAAGTATTTCTGATTCTCCCATGTATAATTATTTTAAAAAAGAAAGAAAATTATCTTTTACAGATTCTATAATTTTAAAGCCGGGCGAGAATTTCACTTTTGATGTATCACTTTATGACTTTTATGAATTAAAGAAAGACGTTCTTTATTTGATTACGATATTTAAACCAAACGTAAAAAATGAATTAGATAATGAGATAAAAAGGTTTAATATTCTTTCAAATACAATTTTGTTTGATGGAAAAACTTGTAGAACGTTAAAAAATGAAGAAATTTATCAATTGATAGAAAAAAGCAAGAGAGTGGATTCCTTGGCTCCCTGACCTTTCCCACTGAAAAATAACGCAGGTCAGGTACAAATTAAGCTATTGTTTACACTGTCAAAACAGCTTTAATTTCAAGGATGATATTTGGCGAGATCATCGGCAGTAAGCTCTTAGCCAAAAATACACCTGAAACAAACCCCTTTTGACTGAGGGATATGGATTAAGTCGCCACCATGATTGACCATGATTTGTTTAGATAAACTTAAGCCTATACCTGAGCCCCCTTGTTTGGTGGTAAAAAATGGCACAAAAATCATCTCTACTATGTGCGGGGCGATAGCATGACCGTTATTAAATACGTCTATATAAAGTTGTTGGGCATGGTTCTTAGCAAGGGTAATGGTAACGATGGCTTGCTGCCCTTGTGTGAGGTTGGCGGAAGCGGAGGTAAGCGCTTCTAAGGCATTTTTTAGTAGGTTAATCAATACTTGTTCGATTTGCCCGCTATCGACCATCACTAGCTGTTGGCATTGAACTTCGAGTGTCAAGTTGACGCCTTGGTTATTGAATTGTGGTCGATGTAACTGCTCAATTTGTTGCAAAATAACTTTAAGATCACAGGTAGTGAGCTCTGGTTGCGGTAATCGACTAACTTCACGGAACCCTTGAACAAATTCACTTAAATAATCTGTGCGCGATCTAATGGTATTTAGCGCTCTATGTAGGTCATTTTTATTTTCATCGTCTTGAAAACAAAGTGTTTGTGGCAAAAGGTTAATACAAGTCTCAGCAATTGACGACAATGGCGTAACAGAGTTGGCTACTTCATGGGTAAGTACTTGCGTTAGTTGTTTATAGGCTTGTTGTTCTCTATGCGCTAAAACCTCATGAATAGACTGCAAGGTGATTATTTTCCTCACTTTCCCCTGTATTTCTGCAAGGCTTATTTGTACGCTAAGCGTGTCTTTTTGCTCGCCATTAAGCCATTGCGCTGAGCCTCGAAAACTTTTACTCGTTGTACTAATCAGTTCTCCAATATGCTTTAGCTCGCTCAGTAACGTTATTTTTTTACCTAATAATTTTGCCAAAGCTGGGTTTGATTCAACAATGTTCCCTTGCTCATCACATACCAACACACCAAGGTCAATATGCGTTAATAATGCATTTAGAAATTCATTTTGTCGCTCAGCATTAAATCGAGCGTGCTGCATTTGATGATTGATGCGTTTAAAATAATGTTGCATTAGGTTTGAGGGGCTATAACCGAGCGTGTTATCACCATTAGCTAAGGCTCTAATGACTTGCAACGGCTGCTGAGATTGCAGCTTGAACTGTGCAACGAGTGTCGAGGTAAGTATTATCGCGACAATTAAGAATAATAGCGCTGTTGCGGAAGCACCTAAGTTACTATAGCTGATAGTTAACAAGGCGATGCTAACAATTAACGCGCTAATGTTAAGGGTTAACTGAATTTGTTGGCGTAATGACATCATTCTCTGCAGGTAAATTGGGTAAGTGGGTTAAAGGTCGTATTTTTCAAGACGGCGATACATAGCACCTCTTGTAATACCTAGGGCTTTTGCTGCTTTACTGACGCTTCCCTGGTAATGTTTTAATGCAGCTCGAATGGCACGTCGTTCTAAAACTGCTAAGTTAAAGGTATCGAACTTGCCAGTGTCACTTATTTGGGATGATATATCTTCCTGTGGAGAATTCGAAATGGAAGCGGGCGTGATGTTTATTACTGAACGAATGTCTAACCCTTGATCATCACTGAGAATAACAGCGCGTTCAATCGTGTGAGCTAATTCTCTAACATTCCCCGGCCATTTATAGTGAACTAGTGCTTCCATATCGTTATTGGTGATGCTTAATTGTCGCTTGTACTTTTGACAAAAATGATTAAGAAAGTATTGGGTTAATAAGGGGATGTCTTCTTGGCGCTCACGCAAAGGCGGCAAGCGGATTTCTATCGTGTTGATACGATAAAGTAAATCTTGTCTAAAACTCCCATCTTTAACAGCTTGCTGTAAGTTCTCATTGGTGGCGCAAATCAGTCGGATATCAATATCAAGAACTTTACTGCTGCCGACAGGGGTGATTTTTCTGTTTTGCAGTGCTGCTAACAGCGTTGCCTGTTGATTCATCGGAAGGTTGCCTAATTCATCAAGAAATAAGCTGCCACCATGAGCCAGTTCGAAGCGGCCGATTCTATCTGCTTTAGCATCGGTAAATGCCCCTTTTTTATGACCAAATAATTCACTTTCAAATAAGCTTTGTGAAACCGATCCCATGTCTAAACTAATCAAGGCCTGGTTGCTCCGTGGACTCGCTAAATGTACCGCATGAGCAACTAATTCTTTACCGGTACCTGACTCTCCTGTGATCAATATATTAGCATCTGTTTGAGCAGCTTTTTCTATAGTGTGAAACACTTTTTGCATTGCAGGGCTTTGGCCCAATAGCTGAAATTTTTGGTTAGCTAAAGCTTGGCTTAAGCCTTGCGTTTTGCGGGTTAATTTTCCGACTTGTTGCTTGTCATTTGCATGAGAAAATGCGGCGGCAATAACGGCTAGTAATTGTTCATTTTTCCAGGGTTTAGCAATAAAGTCGGCAGCGCCTGCTTTAATTGCATCAACGGCTAATCGAACATCGCTATACGCTGTCATTAATACCACTACGGCAGAAGACTCTTGCGCAATTATCTTTCTAAGCCAGTAAAACCCTTCTTGACCGCTGATAGCGTCACTATCAAAATTCATATCAAGTAAAATCACTTCAATACTCTCTTTACTGAGTATGTCGTCAATGTCGAATGGGTTATTGGTTGTGATCACTTTTTGATAGTGCTGTTTTAGCAACAGTTCCACAGCAATGAGAATGTCGGCGTTGTCGTCAACAATTAAAATAGAACCAGCTTGCATGGTAGTGATAAGTTATTGTGATTTTTTAATACTCTACCTAGTTTGCTAAAACCTGTCTATTAAAATGTCCATTAATGGACAAATCTGATCGTGTTGTTCTATTTTCGGACGCTTGAGCTTTTTGTTAATGATTACGCTCCTATTATCTACTTGTTATTTATGGTTTTTTTTAGTTGGCATAATAGTTGTAGTTGTAATGACAGAGATTAGTGAGACGGTTGGTTATTGCAATGATGGCAAGATCGACAGGGGCGAGGGTGACATGGATAAAAAAATTACACCTAAGGCAGGCGCAAACCACGTTAAATTAGGGGCTTTAATAGGTACGCTATTTCTTTTTGCCTGTGCCGTTTTTAGCGATGCTCAATTGGGACCTAATGGAAGAATTCAAAAGGTTAGTGTAGAGAGTTTAGTGATTCACTCAGTGACACAAGGGGTATTTGTAGATGCGTTAAGTTTACGTGGTCAAGTCGTACCCAAATCTACGATTTACTTAGATACCACCACGGGTGGTCAAGTAGAGGAGCGGCTAGTGGAGCAAGGCGACTTTGTAAAAAAAGGCCAACCATTGGTTCGTTTAAGTAATCCCAACTTACAGTTGGAAGTGATGAGCAGAGAAGCTCAGGTTACCGAGCAACTGAATTTTTTGCGTAATACCCAGATGAATATGGAAACTAACCGATTAAACCTTCGCCGTGACTTATTGGAAATTGAATTACAAATTGCGCATTTAGAGCGTCGTTTAAAGCAATCCTTACCATTAGTCAATCAAGGGGTATTAGCAAAAGATAGCTTGGCTGAGATTTCTGAAAATTTAGATTATTTTCGGGCAAGAAAACGTTTAACTATTGAGCGTCAACAGCAAGAAAATAGTATCCGTAAAGTACAAGTTGAACAGTTAGCAGACAGTGCTCAAATGCTAGAGAAAAACTTACAGTTTGCGCGTAAAAATCTGGAAAACTTGCTAATTAAAGCCCCGGTAAGTGGTTATTTAAGTGATTTGGATGTAGAAATGGGTGAATCGAAAAGCCGTGGTACACGCTTAGGACAAATTGATATCCCCAACGAATACAAACTTGTGGTGCGGTTAGATGAGTTTTATTTAAATCAAGTGCGAATTGGTATGGCAGTGAATGTTAAGCTTTCATCTGACACAGTAAAAGCCTCGGTGAGTAAAATAGACAGTCGCGTTAATCAATCGCTGTTTCTTATTGAAGTCGCGCTACCCAATACAGTCAGTGGGATTAAGCGGGGGCAAAATCTCGATGTTGACTTGATGTTATCAGAAGATAATCGCAATGCGCTATTACTTAAACGTGGTGCATTTTTTACCAATACTGGCGGTAACTGGGTGTATGTTGTTGAGGCAGGCGGGGATAGCGCAACCCGTCGAGATATTCAGTTAGGAAAGAAGAATCAAGATTACTTTGAAGTGCTCACTGGTTTGGAACAAGGTGAGCAAGTTATTACATCAAGCTATGGCAATTTCGATCAAGCGCCTCACCTTAAATTACAATAATAGGTAAAGAAAAGAATATGATTTCATTAAATAAAGTAAGCCGAGTTTTTCGCACGGCAGATGTTGAAACAACGGCACTGGATAATATTGATTTATCCGTAGAGAAAGGTGAGTTTGTATCCATTATGGGGCCTTCTGGATGTGGCAAGTCAACGTTACTTTCTATTCTTGGTATGTTGGATTCACCATCAAGTGGCTACTTTGTATTTGATGGCGAAAATATTTCTGATTATTCCGAAGCACAGTTAGGACAATTGCGAAAAAAATCAATCGGCTTTGTTTTTCAAAGCTTTAATTTAATTGATGAGTTAACCGTGTATGAAAATATTGAATTACCGCTGGAGTATTTAAAAATATCTAAAGCAGAGCGTAGGGAGCGCGTTGAGGCTATTCTAACGCGAATGGCGATTGATCACCGTGCTAACCATTTTCCGCAACAGCTCTCTGGCGGGCAACAGCAGCGAGTAGCGGTTGCTCGAGCGCTGGTTCACAAACCCCAATTAATTCTCGCAGATGAACCAACAGGAAATTTGGACTCCAAAAATGGTGAGGCGGTTATGCAAATGTTGAAAGAGTTAAACCATGAAGGCACTACGGTGATCATGGTGACTCATGCCGAAAAAGAAGCCAATCATGCTGACCGAGTGGTGCGTTTGTTGGACGGTCAAATAATGCTTGATAAAGCAAAACAGGCGATAAACCAGTTTGAGGTTGCCTGAGATGTTGAATAATCGTTTTACCATTGCGGTGAGAGCGTTTAAGAAAGACAGCCAACATTTTTTGTTAAATTTGTTTGGCCTTAGTGTCGGACTTGCCGCTGCTATTTTAATGGTTTTATTTGCTCAATATGAGTTCTCTTACGATAAACAGCAGCCCGACGCCGAACGTGTCTATCGAATTGCTCAAGACTTTTCTGCTTTGGGTATGGGCATGATGCCATTCACCCACTATAACAATAGCGTAATATCTTCAAAACATAGCCAAGTAGAAGACGTATTTATCATCTCTTGGCTTAGCTCACAAGCAACTGATGTTAAATACCAAGGACAAGGTTATAAACTGTCTGGTATTTATGGCGCAACGGCTAATATTGAGCGCTTTATCAAGATAAAAACACTGGCGGGAGATCTTGAAATTGCTTTGAATACTCCAAATAGCTTGGCTTTAAGTGAGTCAGAGGCTCAACGCATTTTTGGAAGTATCGATATCATAGGTAAAGCTTTGGTTCACGAGCAAGGCCAATACACGGTAAAAGCGGTCTTTGAAGACTTACCGCCCAATACCCACTTTTCATTCAAGGGATTGGTTTATGTAAAGCATGATCCTGCTGACATGAACAATTTTTCAAACGTGATATACCTTAAACTGGCTAAGCAAACCGATGCAAAAACCTACGAAAAACTGTTGTCTGAACAATCGGTTGCGCACCCAAACTTTGGTAAAATGCCGTTATCCTTAGTGCCTTTGCTTGATTTGCATTTTACCGCGCAATCTTCCGCAGAATTTAAAAAAGGAGGAAATAAGCAAAATGTCATGATTTGTATTGGTTTGAGTGTCCTGCTTATCTTAATTGCCAGCTTTAATTTTATTAATATGTCCGTGGCACAATCCTCTAAACGCGCTAAAGAAGTAGGAGTGCGTAAATCGTTGGGGGCGACTAAAACTCAGCTTGTCATTCAATTTTTGTCTGAATCAGTATTGTTATCTACGTTGGCAACTGTCGTTGCCTGTTCAATAGTCGAGTTTATTTTACCGAGTTTTAATCATCTGCTGGGGCGGGAATTAGTTATTAATTACCGTTCGTCGTTTGGTGTCGTGATTGTGGCAATGTCTCTTTTTGTCGGGCTTGTGGCTGGTTTGTATCCTGCTTTGTTTATTGCATCGTTTAGCGCGAAGCGGGTTTTAAGTGGTGATTTACAGCATGGCAGTACAGCCGCATTTGTGCGTAAATGTTTGCTGGTTTTACAGGCAGCTATGTCGGTTGCGTTAATTATAACCGCTGTGTTTATGAGTCAACAGTTGGCTTATTTGCAAAGTTTACCACTTGGTTTTGAGACCAAGCAGAGATTAGTTATTTCTGAGCTACCAGCACAGTATGTTTACGCTAAGGAGTCTCCAATACTTTTGAGAGAATTAAATGACATTGAAGGTGTGCAGCAATCAACGGTTTTGGGTTTTTATCCAACCCAATCGCCGCTTTTTGGCGTTGAGCTGGTTTGGCCAAACGGTGAACAAAGTGGTGGTTTGATCCCAATTACTGGTGCTGGATTTAATATCGTCGAAGGACTTGGGCTTAAATTGTTAGCAGGGCGCGATTTTAGCCCTGAATACTCAGGAGATTGGTTAAGTGAACCAAACGAAACCAATAAGAGGCAGGTTGGTGCCATCATAACCGAAAGTGTTGCCAGACAGGCTGGCTTTAACAATGTTAAGGACATCATAGGTAAAACCATTTCCGATCCAAACCCACAATTTGCTACTGACATGAAAGTCGTTGGTGTGGTTGCTGATATTGTTGTGGCTAGTGGTCAGAAAGCGCTGATTTTTATGTGTGGATACCCTAATAAGACAAACTTCGAGGTCATTCTGACCATTGATGAACAAAGCTTTTCTTCTATTCAACAGCAAGCTGTGGAGTTGATTGGCCAACATGCAAATGTCTACGAGTCTGAGGTTGATTTATTGACTGAACGTTATAAGGCGGCCTTTCGAGATGATGCAAATATTGCTCAAATTGTCACTTTTGCGACTTATTTAGCGATTTTTTTAACCCTATTGGGAACTTTTGGATTAGCCTCATTTTCCGCATTGCGCCGACAAAAAGAAATTGCTATGCGAAAAGTACTCGGTGCTTCTCGCATCAGTGTAGTTAATCTACTTGCTAAAGAATTTTTGTTATTAGTTGTTTTCGGGGTGGTGATTGCCTTTCCATTAGCTTACTGGTTAGTCGCTGATTGGCTTACAAACTTTAATGATAGAATTGAGCAAGCGTTATGGGTTTACTTGGTCGCTGCGGGCTTTGTTGGAGGCATTACCTGGTTAACAGTGGCAAGTTTAGCGTTTAAGGTTGCTAGTACTAAACCATCATTAGTATTACGTTATCAGTAACAGTGACTTTTCTTTACCTTGGGATAAATGGCACTGAACCCTGCTTATTGGTTAGCTTACGCACTTTATTACCGATTGATAAATAGAGATTAATTAGGCAGTATCTGATAAACGTCGTATATTGAACGAAAATAGCTTTAACGATGCTCATTATAGTGCCCTGTTATTTATACGGTAGATTTTTATCTAATTGTTAATATTTTTTTTCATTACCGCCGTGTTATCATGCGTTAGATAAATACAATAAAATTAATAACCTACAAGGATTTTTATTTATGATGCGTAAAAGTTTATTAGCTTTGCTCACGTGTTATGTTTTTTTGTTTAGTTCTGTGACTAAGGCAGGCTTAATTGATATCGCTTTTATCATGGATGCTTCAGGCAGCGTTGGCGATACAGGTTGGGAAATCGAAAAAAGCTTTGTCGTTGAATTAGCCGCCGAGTTAAAAGGATTAGAAACATCAGAGTTTCAATTTAGGTTTGGCGCGATATCTTTTTCAAATGGAGCTACTTTAGAGTGGGGCTTTAATGACGAGCAAGACCCTTTTGAAAGTTTTGCCAACCATATTTTAAACATACCTTATGCTACCGGATATACTCATACGCAAACTGCACTAAATACCACGTTAGATTTATTTGATAGCCAAAGTTTACCAAGTGCTTATCAAAAAGCTTTTTTGATCACTGATGGTGTTCCATACCCTACGCGAGAAAATCCTTGCTTAGTGACACATATCAATCAGCAATATCTTGATGCGGCAGAAGCCACTCGCGAGCGTTTGAATAATTCCAATGTTGATATTGATATTATCGGTGTTGGCGAAAATTGGAACCCTGATATGCTAAACTGCGTTGTCGATGATCCTAACGAAGATATTTACCGTGTTGATAGTTTTAATAGTGCAATCCTGAGTTCTATTGTTGATCAAATTAAAATGGAAACTGCTTTGCAATTGGATGAAAGCACGTCAATACCAGAACCATCTACATTTATTATTTTTGCGACAGGCTTGTTCGCGCTTGTTATGAGAAAAGTTAAATAAGATAACGGCTAATTAACGTTTTTATTCATCACTTCCACAATGCTAATAAGGGTAATGGAAGTTGAACGACAGACCTTTATAAACCTTTCAACGGGCCATTATTTTTATAAAAAATAATGGCCCGTTATCCTCAGAGTATTAGATCAACTCTTCTAATGACTTTAACATTTTTACAAACTTCTTATCTGTGTGACTTTCGCGATTAAGCTTTGTAACGATCGCTTTGGCGGTGTCTAATTCATTTTGCTGTTGATAAATTTGCGCAAGTCTAAGGCTAGCCCATTTTAAATGTCGGTTTTCGCTACCTTGATAAAAAGCTAAATATTCTTTTAATGCCGCTACCCCTTGCTCACCTTTTTTATTGTGGGTGGCTGCTAATCGCCCTATTTGATAAAGATCATTGAATCTGTCAGCACTCTTTTCCGTTACCTTTACCGCTGCAATCAGAGTATCCATGGCTTGTTCAATGTTTTCTTCACGCATCAAAATATACGCTTTTTCACTTAAGAGTTGCGGTTGGTTTGGTGTCTTCGCTAATTGTTTATCGAGTAAATTTAATGCCGCGTGGTAGTTGTCGTCATAAGCTTTGACTTTAGCCATCGCTATGCTGCCTTCTATCGGGCTTTGTTTTAGTAAGTTTTCGGCGAGCTTAAGTGCTTCGTCTTCATCGCCGCCAACTATACCTGGCGCATGCAAGTAAAATTCGATTAAGCTCATGACATATTTGCTATTGTTTGGCGCGAGTTGATGCGCTTTCGTCAATAACGCCAACCCTTCTTTGGCCAGTGAAGGCGCAGAAAAAATACTTGCTTGTTGCGCTGCATCAAATTTGTTCTTTGCCGCAAGAGAATGAAGTTCAGGCTCAGATGGAAATGCGTTTAAGGCTTGTTCAAGTAATACTGCAGCTTCGTCGGTTTTTTGTTGATAGATAAGCGCTTTAGCCTTGTAAGCAATTAACCTTGGTTGGTTTTGATACGATGCTACCGCTTCGACAGATTGCACCACCTTAGTGAAAAAATGCTGGCTTAGCAGGGTTTGTAGTGTTTCGTCGTTTTCACTTGAATAGCTGTTATTTGATATGAATAGTAAACAAAAGCAACACAGTATTTTTTTCATGAGGATATCTCCGTATATCGTTAAGATGTTAGGCAATGAGTGTATTATGGTTAAACGATAGTTTATCGAGCTACCACTATTTCGTCTAATGGACATTAGGCTAGCGGTTTAGTTCAAATTATTACTTAAGGGAAGGTAGATAAGACAATAAGGAGGCCATGTTTTATCGCCTGGCAGTGGTGTTGTGCTTAAAATTGCTCGTTCGTAAACCAGCTTCTTTAGTAGACGGTTATTATAAAAGGGGGAAGCAGATGCTTAGTGAGTATTACCAACTATAGAAATTGTACATTAAGTTAAATATTTGTTTGCGTATGTTAATAAAATGTTTATTTTGATTTGTTTTATTTGTTATAATTTCAGCCTTTTATATTTGCGGCAGGTAATAAGTACTTAGCACGGCCAGCTGAATACTCAAAGAATATACATAACTTTTATTTCAAACAAACATTATTAATTAATGTTGGTCTTTTATCTGCTAACAACTTTTATAACCTTTTGCAACTTTAGGGGGAAAAATGTTTCGTGTTTTATTGATGTGCTTGTTGACTTACTGTATTCAAGCAAAGGCTTTAGCCTCAATTACCGACGTTGATTTCAACGTTGAATTGTTAAGTGTCCCCGTCAGCGATACCCCTCGTATAAAGTCTTTCAGTTGGGCACCCAATAAAATAGTGCTTGGAGAAGAAACAACTTTTAATTGGAATATCGAGAATGTCGATTTCTGCATAAATAAGTTTAACGAAAATCGTTCGGGCTTCGGTTCTTTAACCATAACGCCTAAAGAGATTGGCCAGCAAATCACCCAATGGTATTGTCAAGATATCGCAGGTAACCGATTTCCGAGGGATAACTCGAAGTTTTTGGAAACGAATTTAGTAGTAGTTGACCCAGCTAAAGCTATTCCCGAGATAAGGCGTTTTGAATGGGTGCCAGCTCAAGTATTGCCGGGGCAAGAGAGTATTTTTTATTGGGAGGTTGAATATTTAAAAAATTGTAAAAATTATTATAGTGAACCAAGGGAGAGTGCAGGTAGTATTTCTATTACACACAACGAAATTGGAAATTATACATCTAAATGGTATTGTGAAGACCTTTTCGGTAATAGATATCCAGAGGATAGTAGCAAGTATATTGAAGCTACAATTGAAGTAGTTGACCCAGCTAAAGCAATTCCAGACAGTGAGATGTTTAAGTGGGTCCCTAATCAGGTACTTCCAAACCAAGAAGCAACCTTACATTGGCAATTCAATTATTTAAAGAACTGTAAAAATTTTTATAACGAGGAACGAAAGACATCAGGTACGATAACCATTACTCGGGAAGAAGAAGGGCTTTACCTCTCTAAATGGTATTGTGAAGACCTTTTCGGTAATAGATATCCAGAAGATAGTAGCAAGTATATTGAAGCGACAATTGAAGTAGTTGACCCAGCTAAAGCAATCCCTGAAGTCAAGCAATTCAATTGGATTCCTAGTCAAGTTTATCCAAACCAAGAAGCTACTTTACATTGGGATTTTAGTTATCTGAAAAACTGTAGAAATAAATATGAAGAAGCTAGGGAAGCATCTGGCACAATCACAGTCAAGCGTGAAGATATAGGTGTCTTTCCCTCAGAATGGTATTGCCAAGATTTGATGGGTAATCGTTACCCAGAAACTGGTTATATCCAAGAACCTCCAACCTTAACAGTCGTGCCCGCGCCTGAACCTCAAACAATGCGTTTTGAATGGCAGCCAAATAAAGTTATTGTAGGGCAGCCTTCTACATTTTATTGGGACATTAAAAATGTTCAAAACTGCCGAAACCAAGATGGTACACCTCGCGAAAACGCAGGCCAAATGAGTATAACTCGAGCATACTCCGGTGATTATCGATCTAAATGGGTATGTGAAGATCTTGCGGGTAATAGTTACCCTAAAGAAATTATCAGCAATCTTATTTCAGTTTATAAAGCGCCAGAAAAAATCGAATTTCGTTGGAAAGATGATGAAGTACTCTTGGGGCAATCAGTGAGCTTTTCATGGGAATTTAAAAATGTAACAGACTGTCAAAATGCAGATGGGGAACATCTAGACACATCTGGCACCCATACTGAAACCCCAACGAGTATTGGCACTTATACATTTGAGTTACAGTGCATAGACCTTGCTGGTAACAAATATCCTGAGACTGGATATTTCAGTAAGTCGGTAAAAGTAAACCCAATACCGTCACCGAACGTAAACCGTTTTCATTGGCAGCCTAGTCAGGTGTATGTTGGTCAATCGGCGACACTTGTTTGGGCGTTTGAAAATGTAGAAAACTGTGAAAATGAATACGGCGAAAGTCGAGATGTTCAAGGTAGTATTAGCATTACTCGAAATGCCCCCGGTGATTATAGCTCAAATTGGGTGTGTAAAGACCTTGCTGGCAATCGATATCCTGAAACTGGCTATATCAATGCTTCGGTAAAAGTAAACCCAATACCTACTCCTAGAGTAAACCGCTTTCAATGGAATCCCGGTAGCGTCTTAGTTGGTAAACCCGCTACGTTTTATTGGGATTTGGATAATGTTAAAAACTGTAAAAATAGCCATGGTGAAAGCAGAGCTAATAGCGGAAGTCTCACCGTAACAAGAAACTCTCCGGGTACCTATAGTTCTAATTGGTACTGTCAAGACTTAGCGGGGAATCGCTACCCTAAAAGTGGCTATTTATCCGATAGTATAAAAGTTGAACCATCCCCTATCGTCGCTAAATTTACTTGGTCACCTTCTACAATCGCTATAGGGCAATCGACATCCTTTATTTGGGATGTAAAAAATGTCAAAGGTTGTACTAGCACTGTTTCTGGCGCAAAGGCGGCAAGCGGACAAATTGGCCCGTTAACCTTTAACGCAGCAGGCACATCAACCACCCAATGGTATTGCACTGACTTGCTTGGCAAACGTTATCCAGCTTCTGGTTACCTTCAAGCAACAAGAACTGTTACAGGTGGTAACTAATGCCATCATTTTATGAATCACATTTTACTGAGTCTTTTGGCTCATTATTAAGAAAAAGGATGTTCAAAGCAATGACTTCCCCATTTAAATTAACAGCACTGCTACCGATATCGTTATTAATCTCAGGCAGTCTGCTTACCTCTACCTCGTCGTTAGCGAGTAATCTGGTTGAATCATTGCGAGGGGAGCAAAACATCGCAACGTTTACAACTTCAGAGCCTCGAGACAACTTAGGAAAGTGCTTTACTGCAGCCAATAATAATGCCTGGACACTAGGTATAAATGATAGTGCAAGTGTGGTTGATTTAATCTCGATTGCTGAGAAAAAACAACAGCCGATAGAGGTTAGCTCTGCTGGCGATTGCAGTTTAGTTGATGGCGTTGAACGCGCCAATGATGCACTAATAAACTACCCATATTCAGAGAGTAGTATTCCGGAAGTTGCCGCTAATTTAGATTTTGTTGCCCGCAGTGCAGTGCAAGTAGTCGAAGGCAGCACCATTGACTCGGTAGAGTTTGAACTGATTAATAACGCCCAGCAAAGCACTACCCTGATTGGTGTCTTGGAATATGGCGTTTATGTGGCCAACTTTGGTCAGTTAGCGGTTGATGGTTACGTACTAGTAACCCGAGTGACGAGCGGTGATGAAACGCGCGAGCAAAGTGCATCATTTAATGTGGTGCATGTTAATTTAGCCGATGTGTATCAAGTCGGTGATGTGTTATATGTTGCTCTGCCAATCAGCCAAGGTGGTGGCTATTTAAAGCTGACAGGTGATGGCAACGGTGGTTGGGTTGTCACCCCTATCGATTTAGCCACGTGGCAAAGCGAGGTCGGTGATACTCAGATAGCCACTAATTATATTGTTGATTTAGGAAACTTTTCAGGGGGCGAACTATATGATTTACGCCTAACCAATAACACTGACAACAGCGTTATTACCCTCGAAAATAATGGCGAGGCTTACGCTTATGTCGCTCCGCTGCCGCCAGCTACACCCAATATACCAAGCACGCCAAATTATGATAATTCGTTGCCTTCGGCAACAGGTGAAACGATTGGGTTATTAGCAGGTGACTTTAAGGTGGATGAATCTGGTGCTGCCACCTATTCTGTGCCTTTATCTTTACCTCAAGGAATAGCAGGGGTTACGCCATCATTAGGGTTAAGTTACAACTCGAGTGGTGGTAATGGTGTTATGGGAATAGGTTGGAATATCAGTGGTTTGTCGGGCATAAGCCGTTGTCGTCAAACTATCGAACATGATAACACAATCAAGGCTATAACCTTAACTAACGAAGATCGTTTTTGTTTAGACGGTCAAAAGCTTATCCCTGTTTCAGGTTTAAATGGCAACAGTGGCACGGAATATCGAACAGAACTAGCGAGTCAAACGCGAGTTACTTCACATGGGAATACAGGAAGTGGACCTGCTTATTTTACCGTTGAACGACCAGATGGCTCGATAAGTTATTACGGAACAAACAGTTCGGCAACTCGATTTGATGGTCGGGTGGTTAGCGATGGTGGCACGGTTATTAGCTGGTTGCTTTCATCTACGCAAGATAATATGAGTAACACGATAGATTATTTTTATAAGCAGCCAGAAACTGATGGTTATGGTAAAAATGAAGTACTTATCGACGAAATTAGCTATGCAGGCCACAGCGTCGTATTTAACTACAATAGTGTACTTTATGATGGTAGTTATTATCGAAAAGATACATCTCATGGCTATATTTATGGCACTAAATTAGCGCACAAAGCGCGATTAGATAGTATCGATGTGAATTATGCCGACGTCGGTAACGTGTCAGGTAGCAATATTCGCTACAACTTGAACTATCATGAAGGTAGTTTTGAATACACCATTCCTGCATCAGAAGTTATTAGAAAGGGCGTTGTTATATTTACCCCTGCCAGGACTGAAACGAAAGTTATTTCAGATGAAGTTTGGCTTAAAGACATAGAACAATGTAACAACAATCAGTGCTTAGCAAAAACAAGCTTTGATTGGACGGTTAATGCGAGTGAAGGGAATGGTGGTATTGTGATGAACTCGCCCATAGACATGGATACGGGTTTTGCCAGTATTATACCGTTAGATGCAAATGGTGATGGTCTTCAAGACATGATTAAAGTGGTTAAAACCAATTACAGGATTAATTTGTATCTGTCGATAAATAATGGTGATGGCTTTAATCATGCATCTACGGCGATTGCATTAATTGATATTGATGAAGTTAAAGATACGGTATTTAAACCAGCCGATATTGACGGTGACGGCTATGTAGAGTTGATATTTTTGGATAAAAACGCAAATAATGAACTTGCATGGTTTTATTATGACTTTTTGAGAAACCCAACGTCTAACACTGTCGAATATCAAGACCCATATGACGGGCGGCCCCGCAAAACAACCTATACAGTATACGGCTCAGTACGCGCATTAATGGCGAATGGTCAACAATTAAAGCATGAAGATACGGGTAATTATATTAATCTATTTGATGCCAATGGCGATGCACTTGTTGATCTTATGTATCGACACGACAATCAAAGTACGATCCATTTTAATGCAGGCATTACTAATACTGGCGTCAAATTAGATGCTGCGACAGCGATATCAGTTTCAATACCAACTGAAAAGCCCCTAGGGGCGTATAGTCGTATTGCGTCTAACAATGCTCACCAAAGTGCATTTAGCTCCTATGCGAGTGCAAATAACAATAATGAAAATAAAAAAGGTAAAAAGAAGAAAAAAAATGCCAAATACTTAGAAACGATGTTTGCATCGCAAATCTATCAAAAGTTCGGTAATGGCAAAGATAAAGATAAAGATAAAGATAAAGATAAAGATAAAGGTAAAAAGGGTAAAGCAAAGCAATCTGGTGAAGATACATTTATCCACTCAATGATGGAGCCACAAGATCCTATTGAACGTTGTATTCCTGATCCTGATGCAGAATATTCTATAGACAATACCATCACCGATTTACCCAGAGAATTGCCTGTGGTCGATTTTAATGGTGATGGTGTTGCAGACTTATTATTGCGATTAGGTGATGTATATGAAGCTGTTGTGCCAGGTATGGGTGGAAAAGATTGTATACAAACCGAAGCAGAATATTACTGGGCTGCGTATGTATTGGATGATCAGCAACAACATTATCAGTTCTATGGCTATTTAGAGAATGGGTTTACCAGCTATCGTACTTCTAGCAATATTTATGTGTCTGATTACAATGGTGATGGTTTAAGTGATGCCTTGTATTATGGTGGCGAAGCCAATAGCGAGCAGTTTTCTTACAACATGGGCTGGCGTATTGCATACAGTACCGGAAATGGCTTTACGCTCGCGCAAAGTCTTAACCTAAAAAATAGTTCGGGAGAAACATTAACCACAGGTCAAATGAAACAAGCCACAGCACTCGATCATGATAGTGATAGCCGTACCGATATCGTTTACTTTAATGGAAGTAAAAAGCGTTGGGAGGTTATCGTTAATCAAGGAGAGCAATTCACCCCTCAGGCTGAGGTATTGTCTTATCAATCAAACTATGATGACACAAAACACGCAGTAATGCTTGCCGACTTTGAAGGTGAAGGTTATTTCAACTTTGTGTTTTTAGATTATGAAAATCAAGAGATAAATATAAAAGGCGATGGCCGAAATGATAATGTACCAATTAATAAAATTATTGGCATTACTAATGGGTTTGGATTAAAAACTAGCATTAATTACAAACGCTTAAATGACCATGCTAGTCCAATTTACGCAAAAGGCTTTGAAGCCGAATTAATTGATGATTGGGGGAATGGTAGCGATGTCTACGATATCATCTCGCCAATGTATGTGGTTAGCGGTGTGACCTCTCAAGTGCCAAGTTATGATGATAGTGGTAGCTCATACAACGCAGACAATACCGTAAGTGTTGCTTACGAATACGAGAATTTAAGAGCACAAGCCGGCGGTCGAGGGTTATTGGGCTTTGAAAAGCTAATTACCACCGATTTACAAACCGGTATTACAACCACTACAACTTATCATCAAAACTACCCGTATATTGGTATGCCAAAATCAACTATCTCAACAACCAGTGATGAGATAGTGATTAAAGATGCTGTCAATGAATATGCCACTATGACATTGCAGGGGGGCGAGGTAACTTTCCCTTACCTATGGAAAAGTATTGAGAAGCAAATTGATGTCGACAGCGGTAACGTTTTAGCGACGACCAAGACAACCAATACGTATCAGGCTTTTGAAGACAACCATGCTAACTTACAGCAAGTGAACGTTGAACTTTTTGAAGGTGACAATCAAACTGCATTGGTAAAAAGCACAACCACAGTGAATCAATATCTTGATGACGATGTTGATAATTGGTGGTTAGGACGTGTTAGTTCATCAACAGTTACTCACCATGTGCCTAATGCTTTAACGCAGAAAACGATAGTGCGTGATTCCGTCTTTAGTTATTACGCGAGTAGTGCACCACATAAAGGGATGCTTGAGTCTGAAACCATTAACGGCTTAACGACGCTGCATTGTTATGACGACTTTGGTAATGAAGAGCTTACCGTTAGCCATGCGAATGTTGGTAGCATTAACTGTACATCTGCAATTCCTGATCTAACTGATAATGCTAACGCAGCCCAGCGTGAAGCTAACTTAACCAAAGTTTATCGTCGTAAAGAAACAACCTTTGATAATGACGGTCGCTATGCAGTATCGCAAAAAAATGGTTTGGTAACACTGAACACAGTTCTAGAGCGCAATGGTTTTGGACAACCAACCAAAACTCGTGATGTTAATGGTATTGAAACGACCATAGGTTATGACAATTTTGGTCGTAAATATTTTACTAGCAATAGTTTAGGTACAAAAACTGAAATTAAACGCAGTTTAAGCACAGAGGGGGGCTATGGTTCTTACTACCTTGAAGAAGTGATTTCTGCGGGTAAACCTAACACACGTACCTACTATAATAAGCTCGGGCAAGCTATCCGCACTGGCAAACAAGGTTTTGACGGTAGATGGGTTTACCAGGATACCCGTTTTGATCAGAATGGCCGCACGGTTAAATCTTCTAATCCGTACTATGCAGGACAAACCGTTTATTGGAATAATGCCAGCTTTGACAATTTTGGCCGGCCAACCTATATGCAATCGGCGTCTAATGTTGAAACAGAAGTTGATTATAATGGTTTAGTACAAACTACCACAGTATCGCCTAACGATGGTGAGGCTGCAGCGCAAGTTAAACGGGTTGAGAAAAACCTACTCGGTCAAACCATGAAAGTCAGCGATAATGCCAGCACCGCTAACATTGTTTATCAATATAATGCGGTGGGCGATTTAGTTAAAGTGACTAACATTGACGGTTCACAAATTGTCAATGGCTATAACGACTATGGTCATAAAATCTCAATGACTGATCCAAGTAAAGGCACATGGAGCTATCAGTATAACGCCTTAGGCGAGCTGATAAGTCAAACCTCTGCACGTGGTTACACCAATCAAACCTATCGTGACCAGTATGGCCGTACAATATTAAAACAAACCCTGAGTGGTAGCTCGGTTGAAGAATCCATTGATTTCGCTTACCAGCAGCACCAGTTAGTGTCAGAAACAGGTGCTGGCGTAGTTAAAACCTATTTCTATGACAGTTTTGGCCGTGCTGATCGTGTTCAATCGCTGCTCAATGGTACGTTATACACTCAGCAAACCACCTATGATCAGTTTGGTCGCGTCTTCCAACAGTTTGAGCCTGACGCGTATTCAACAGGAGGTTGTTTAGATGGTAACCAAAACGTAGTGGGTGATTGTCGTGGTATTGAAAATCATTACAACGCTTATGGCTACCTTGATTTTCAGCGTGAAGCACGCGATGGCAATAATGGTGAAATATACTATCAAATTAGCAAAATGGATGCTTTTGGTAACGTCACTGAATTTAGCCAAAAAAATGGCACAATTGATACCGTTAAAGGTTTCGATGCAGTTAGTGGTCAATTAGAAAATATCGTTGCTACCAGCAATGGCGTTGCCGTTCAAAACAATGTTTACCGATTTGATGCCCTAGGTAATCTGCGCTCTCGTACAAACCATACTCTAAAAGCAGGGGTAGATGGGCAACATGAAACCTTCGGTTACGATGATGTTAATCGTTTAACGCATGTTAACGGTTTAGAGCAAGTGCGTTACACAGCAAACGGTAATATCTCCTGGAAGCATGATGTCGGTTATTACTGTTATGCTGGTGGCAGTCCGTATGCCTTATCAGGTATAGGTACAAGTGAAGGCTGTAGTGTTAATAATTATGCCTATGATGACAACGGCAATATGACTTCAGGCAAAGGTCGAAATATCGTTTATAGTCATTTTGATAAAGCCACGCGTATTACTAATAATGCTGATAATAGTGTCTCAACCTTCAGTTATGACGGCAGTCGCAATCGCTATAAGCGAGTAACAACCGCACCAGAAGACGGTAAAATGGTCACCACGACAACTTTCTATATCGGGAATGTTGAAGTGATCAGTAAATCGAATAGTAATGTCATGACTATGCGCCGCAACTTGCCTGGGGCAGTTGAACAAGTAGTCAATGGTCGCCGTAGCTCCATTAGCTACTTACTGAAAGATCATTTAGGTAGTTTAGATACCTTAGTTGACGAAAATGGTGATATTAAACAAAAAGTCTATTTCGATGCATGGGGCAAGAAAACCATTATAGGAAAAGATCAGGTAATTGATACCCTAAACAGTTTTACGACATTAAGCTTGACTAATTTATTGAATGTGACCACTCGAGGTTATACTGGTCATGAGTCAGTTGATCACGCTGATATTATTCATATGAACGGTCGGATTTACGATCCAACCCTTGGTCGATTCTTACAAGCTGACCCACATATTCAAGCACCAACGAATAGCCAAAACTATAACCGCTATAGTTATGTGTTGAATAACCCTATGAGCTATACCGATCCGAGTGGTTATTTCTTTAGTAAGCTTTGGAAGAAGGTTAAGCAGTTTGCTTCCGTCATAGTTGGAGCTGCATTAATTTACTTTACGGGAGGAACAGCCAGTTGGTTTGTAAGTAGTTGGTATGGTGCTGCGGCAGCCGGAGCAATTTCTGGCGCTGTTGGTGCTGCTGCTAATGGAGGAAACATCCTAACAGGGGCCTTAAGGGGCGCATTTAGCGCAGCCGCTTTCTATGGCGTAGGACAAATGTTCGATCCCGGAACATTTGGAAATATTGTTGGAAATGGCGTTGTTGGTGGTGTTATGTCCGATCTGCAAGGAGGAAATTTTGGACATGGGTTCTTTGCTGCTGGTTTTTCTGCCGCAGCTAAGCCAATGATTTACGAAAAGTTTGGTTATGCTCCTGAAAATGCTGGTGCAAGGGTTGTTACGGCTGCTGTAATTGGCGGTACTGCCTCGGTAATTTCGGGAGGTAAATTTGCGAACGGAGCTACAACTGGTGCCTTCTCTCAAATGTTTAATGGTGAAAGCTATGCAAAAGATTCACATAAATTGTTAATGAGATTGAAAGACCGAGTTTCTGATGAAGAGTGGCAATATTTGATGGATAATAAACTTGCCGCTCCCGGAATCGCGGCCGCAACTCTTCAAGCATATAACAAAGCAGTCGAGCTTTACCCCAATTCACTACATAACGGGGAAGGTGATGCATTTAGACATGCATATTGGAATGCACTGATAACGCGGTATACTTCGGCAGAACATGCAGAGGCATTTACTTCATTGCATGAACAAGTTGGTGGTGGTCCAGCAATAGAAAATACTATGGATATGCATAACAATGCTATAGGTAGATCGTTAGCCACTGAGACGACATGGTTACCTAGTGGATTTACTCATAGGTACGGAGATGGTGCTATGAGGCTATCATTGCAAACAGCGGTAACTAATAGCTTAAATAACGGACAACTTTGGTATATCAAAGATGGGCAGTTGGTATCACATTAATGAAAAGAATATTTTTAATACTTTCAATTTTTTTGATTTTGCAGGGATGCTCTGAAAGCACCAATGAGTCAAATATTTCAGATTTTAGTGAAAGACTTTATCAGGACCTACAAAATGGAAAAGCATCTATAGATGACTATGTAAATAATTGGGAAAAGATTATTATTTTAAAGCCTTACGACAATAGTAAACAAGTGCTCAGAAAACATGGTGTAGATAATGATTATTCGCTAGATTTTGCTGATATTGAGGTAAGGGATGACATAACTTTAATTGCAATTATAGTTGATCACTCAGTAGTAGCGGCAGCAGAAATTAAAAGAAATGTCTGTGACTTAGCGGAAGAAAAACTAATTTTTGAAAGGAGTGTTAAACCTCTCGTTATTATAATTGATGACGATACTCAAAAATGTCTTATTAATTAAAAGTACACACTGTCGGGTGCAAATCTAGGCGGAACTAAGCAAACGAAAGCCAGCGTGAGCTGGTTTTCTTTTATCTGGCGTTTAGCGCTTCGTGCTTCGCTTCCTTTGGGTTGGTGCCAAAGCAGACAGACGCTGCTATATCTATTCAGAGTCCAATTGCTTAAAAAATGTTTCGCCATCAACAAGGTCATTTTCGTCTAGATCTTGATAACGCTTTTTGACTAGCGCAAGCTTTTCAATCTCCTCGACATCGCAATCAAATTAACAAATTAACAAAGACACCCACTGTTAATTGCAGAACTAATAAGCCGTGGCTATAGTTAATCTACTCATGCAACGGAGAAAAACAAATTAACAAAGACACCCACTGTTAATTGCAGAACTAATAAGCCGTGGCTATAGTTAATCTACTCATGCAACGGAGAAAAAATTAAAAAGGACACCCACAAATTAAAAAGGACACCCACTGTTAATTGCAGAACTAAAGTAATTAACAAAGACACCCACTGTTAATTGCAGAACTAAATGTTTAACAGGACACCCACTGTTATTTAATTATAATTAAAACAATTAACAAAGACACCCACTGTTAATTGCAGAACGGCTAAGCCGTGACTATAGTTAATTTACTCATTCAACGGAGATGAAGAGGTTAACCATGGCAACGGCTCGCCAACGACAAATTAGTTTAACAGATACCCCTTATTACCATTGTATTTCTCGCTGTGTTCGGCGTGCATTTCTTTGTGGAGAAGATAACGTCTCAGGCAAAAGTTACGAGCATCGTCGGGTGTGGATTGAAGAGAAGCTGCTGTCACTGTCTAAAAGTTTTGCCATTGGTGTATGTGCTTATGCGGTAATGAGTAACCATTTTCATGTGGTATTGTATATAGACCAAGAGGCGGAAATTAACAAAGACACCCACTGTTAATTGCAGAACTAACTAGCCGTGACTATAGTTAATTTACTCATTCAATGGAGATGAAGAGGTTAACCATGGCAACGGCTCGCCAACGACAAATTAGTTTAACAGATACCCCTTATTACCATTGTATTTCTCGCTGTGTTCGGCGAGCATTTCTTTGTGGAGAAGATAACGTCTCAGGCAAAAGTTACGAGCATCGTCGGGTGTGGATTGAAGAGAAGCTGCTGTCATTGTCTAAAAGTTTTGCCATTGATGTATGTGCTTATGCGGTAATGAGTAACCATTTTCATGTGGTATTGTATATAGACCAAGAGGCGGCTAAGCGTTGGTCAATAAGTGAAGTTCTTGAACGGTGGCACCATATGTTTAAAGGCACGTTATTAACGCGCCGTTATATGAAAGAAGGGCAACTCGAAGAGTATTTAATGCCAAGCTTACTTGAAACGGTAGAAGTTTATCGTAACCGCTTAATGGATATTAGTTGGTTTATGCGACAAGTGAATGAGCCGATAGCAAGACAAGCCAATAGAGAAGATGGTTGTACGGGGCGCTTTTGGGAAGGTCGCTTTAAGTCGCAAGCGTTGTTAGATGAAGCGGCGCTTGCAGCGTGTATGGCCTATGTTGAGCTCAATCCTATTCGAGCCAATATTGCAGATGTTCCAGAGCGCTCAGACTATACCAGCGTTAAAAAACGCATAGAGTCTGCACAATTAGGTCAACAACCGAATAGATTACTGCCTTTTGTTGGCAACCCTAAACGCACCATGCCCATAAAAGGCTTGCCATTTGAGCTACAAGATTATTTACACTTGGTCGAGCTAACAGGGCGCTGTATCAAAGCAGGCAAAGCGGGTTATATCAATGAACGACAGCCAGCACTTTTAGCGCGTTTAGCGATTTGCCCCGAAAACTGGCTCACTCTGACCACTGCCTTTACCAAAGTATTTCACGGGGCGGTAGGTAAACGCGATGAACTGACCAAATTTTGCCAACATCAACAGATAAAACGACGGCATAATATTGAGCAGTGTAGTCAATTACTAGCTTAAACCCTTTACCTAAAAAACAATCAATCTATCGCAACAGCGATGCTTTGCGGTGTCAATTGTTTAGTGATTAGGCTAAACGTTGAAGGGGATTAATTAACCGTACAGTGACGACTTTCCCAAATGCAATCTTGAATTGCTTTTAGCTTACCTAACCATTGCGCTTTTTTTTCAGTAGCGTTAATTAAACCACCATAGTAGCGAAGTGAGAACATACTATCGTTATAATCAGGTAACCAACCATCAAATAACATGTTATTGAGCAAAGGGAGAACGTCATCTTTGCTCGCGGTGATGTCATGCCAAATCACTTCATATGGGGCTGGGAATTGTGTGATCTCTTGTCTTAAGCTCAGCAATTTAGCGTAAGCCTGCTGATATTCGGTTGTTTTACCTTGTGCTTGATAAAGTGCGGCTAACAATAAATATTGGCCAAGTTGTTTATCACTTATGTTATCTAGCTCAACGATATTAGCAAAGTGTTGATGAAATAGGGCAAGCGCTTGTTCGGTGTAATCCAAGTTAGTCAGTGCCATTAAGTAAGGCATGACTAAATGGTGTTGTTTTGGCGCTAATTCATAGCGCTGTTTAAGCAGCGTTAGCGCGTATTCATGGTCTTCCAAATGCCATGCCAGCGATGCTTTGACGTAAAGTAAAAAATGCTTAGGTATGCTTGCTATTGTTTCAACCTTATTGAGCTCTTCTTCAGCCAATTGTGCTTGGTTGAGACTTAATAAAAACAACACATAACTGAGGCGATGAACAGGAAATCGTTTTAAATAGTGGTCTTTATTGTCTCGGTACCATGCTAAGTAGTTTTTGGCTCGTTCTTGATTTAATGGATAAAAATCAAGCTCATATAAGGCTCGGTTTTTGAAGTTTGGTGCAATAACTATACTACGCTCAAAGTATTTTCGTGCATTGTTCAAGTCGCGATTGTTTAGATGGGCATAGGCTAAGCCTCTAAGTATTATTGGGTCGTTAGGTGCTAACTTAAATGCATTTTGATGGGCATTTAATGCTTCCTGAATTTGGTTTTGACTGCGTTTGAGTTGTCCATACCAGTGCCATATTAGCGCTTCTTGTGCTGTTATCGCTAGTGCCTGTTGAAAAAGTGCTGCGGATTTTTCCATCTCACCTTGGTGAAACGCTTGACGACCAATTGAGGCAAGTATGTTGGCATTATCGGGTTCTATCGCATAAGCCTTTTCAAGCAATGGTGAACATAGACTATCTCGCTCATCTTCTGTCATGGTGTCGTAAATGGCAAGTAACCGGTAGCTATGACATAAACCGTTGAGTGCTTCAACATTGCTCGGTTGTTGTTGCAGTACTGACATGTAGAGTTGTTTTGCATGATGAAGTTGTTCAGGTTCTTGCTGTTTAACCAAATGGCTGGCTAATGATAAGGATTCAAAGTGTTGATTATCAGTTGTTTGCTTAGGGCGAGTCAGCAGATAAATACTTAATGCAGCGATGATAATCATTAATCCAGCAATTAAAAACCAAGGCCGTTGCGATAACAAGGGCTCTGTGGTAATTGCGCAAATATCGATGTCAGGGTTAATCCGATAACCTTGTCCAGATATCCTTTCGATGTATACCTCTTGTTGGCTATCTTGGCTGAGCACTTTTCTTAATTGCGCGATGGCTTGGTAAACGGAGCTGTCTGCAACGACTCTTTCGCGCCAAACAGTTGAAATCAACTCGTCAACACTAGCAGGTTCGTTTGCGTGCTCTATCAATACCATCAATAATTGCATGATTTTAGGGGTGACAGTTTCTGTTTGTCCGTTGGTGATCAGCGTTAATTGGTTAAGTTTGGGAAAAATATGCCAATTACCAAATTTAAAAGGTTCCATTTTTATCTTTTTATCTTAATGATTTGTAAGGGTTTTAGTTTTTTTAGAAAAATTTTAGATCAATATTATAAAGAACTTAGGACGTGATTGCTCCTCTTAAATAAGCTGGCATTTTTTTAAAGGAGAAACAGATGAAAAACTATTTAATCGCGTTGGCATTTATTGGTGGCTTATTGGCAAAGCCAGCACTAGCAAAGTTCGACCTAGTGATCAAAAATACGACGGTGATATCGGCCATTAATCAGCAGCAAGTCATGATCAAAGAAAAGGCTTGGGTTGCGGTACAAGGTAATCGTATTGTTGAGATCGGTACTAATGAAGCCATTCCGCAAGCAAAAAATACCATAGATGGCAGCGGCAAGTACCTTATACCTGGCCTGATGGATAGCCATACTCACCTAAAAACCATGCCAGGACTGCTAAAATCAGATCAACACTCGGCGTCAATGCAGCGTGCCTTTTTAGCAAGGCAAGGAAGCAATTATTTATACTATGGTGTTACGCAAGTTTTAGATCCTTCTAATACCCAGGAAGGTATTAATAAGTTTCACCAAAGCGGGCTGTCACCCAATGCATTTTATTGTGGCGCTATGCCGATATTCAATGGCTACAATGCTAGAGGCATTGAACATAAAGACTTACATCATCAGCGCCCTTACTATATTGCCCAAGAGGGAGATCCAGAAACAACCACAGCTATTAAAGAAGCGCATCAAGTGAAAACAGCTGTATCTCGATTAGCTCAAGATGGCGCCCAATGTGCCAAGGTGTATATTGAGGATGGCTTTAATATGGCAAATCATATTCCGTTAATGCATCGTAAAACACTTAAAGAGCTGGTTGACTATGCTCATCAATTGGGGCTGCCAGTGATGGCTCACGCCAATGCTACCGATATGCAAAGCATTGCGACAGACGTTGGGGTAAACGTTTTGGCCCACGGATTATGGAATTGGTTGGCAGAGCAAAATACTACTAAAAACGAACAGTTACCACCTGGGGTAACCTCGGTATTAGATAAAATCATTACCCGAGATATTGCTTACCAGCCAACGTTAAACGTTATGCGCTCATTGGCTGATTTAATGGTTGATGGACACCTAGATCTTAAAGACTACAAAAATATCCTGCCTCAATCGCAAATCGATTGGTATTTATCTGAGCCTGGGCAGTGGTTTGCTGATGAAATGTATCAAGATTGGGGAGGGGCCACCAGACAATACATCACCAATAGCTTTAGAGCGAAGCTGCGCAATGGCCAGCAAGTATTACAGTATTTATATGAGCGAGGCGCTACCATACTATTGGCATCTGACACACCACCAAGCCCAACTTATGCCTCTCAACCTGGGTTATCTACCTACATGGAGTTGCAAGGAATGTACAGTGCTGGTATGGATTTAGCTGGGATTTTAGCGGCGGCAACACTTAATAATGCTAAGCAATACAAGCTAGAACAAGATTATGGAACTGTGGAATCAGGAAAAATTGCCAATTTATTAATGTTAAACAGCAACCCATTAAAAAGTATTACCGCGTTTGATGATATTGATACCGTTATTTTGCAAGGCAAAGCTCGACCGCGCACTGCTTTTCACATCAATAACGTAGATCAAAGCAAGGTGAACTAACGATAGTTACTGACTAATCCAAGTATTGATTAACGCTCACTTTAGATCTCGCGAACAATGTTTAAGTTGTTCGCACACCATAGAGAACGCAAAAGTGAAATAACGACAGTTAGCATAAAGTAACTTGAGCCCCATTGAAATTTTGTTGGCTTAGCCTTTTTTAGGTATGGACTGATATTCGGCGTAAATGATGTTTAAAAAGGTGCGTTTAGGGCTAGAGCGTGTTGAACTTTGCGGTACAAATTTTGTTCGAATTAAACGTGATTTAATCGAGGCGTAGCGAATACCGTATAGTTATTCTATACAAATGAGTTACAACAAAGCGTAAATCACGTTTAAACGAATCCGAAGGGCAGCGCCCATTTGAAATTTCTACTTCGTTATTGCCTATTGATGGGGAATAGCCACATGACATAGGCTCTGTCTTGTGTAAACTTCAAATGAACTGCTGCAAAAATGTACATTAAAGATCAACACACTCCAGTGAGTTTATTGGTCGTCGCTTAGGGGGAGAAATCGTTAACTCACCAAAATACAAGGTTACCGAATAGCAAGTGTATTTGCATGAATACGTAAGTGACATGTTAACAAAACCTTCTACGATGTTAATTCGGCAAACTTGTTGACTTAAGTCAATTTTTAGCCAGTGATGTTTTGCTATAAAACGCGCCTAATTTACGCTGTATTAGGAAGTTTTGCCTTGTCTACTTATACCATTAAAGCTGCAGATATCATGCAGACCAAGATATTATCTTGTCCACCGGATACCTCGATCAGTAAAGCCGCTGAGTTAATTTATATCTATAAAACCAGCTCGATCGTGATTAAACAGGGCAGTGATGTTATTGGTATTTTGACCGAGGCGGATTGCGCGCGAATTAACTTTGCTTCACCGGAGATATTTGCTCATCCCGTTTCTGAGTTTATGAGCTCACCGGTCATATCTATAGAGCATGATACCCAGTACAAAGATATTATCCGAGCATTTAATTTGCACAAAATTAGACACCTGATTGTTAAAAAGCACGGTGATGTTGTTGGTATTCTTAGTCAAACTGATGTCGTTAGACGGCAAGGCATAGAGCACTTTTTACAACACCGCGTTGTTAAAGATAACTACAACTCGCGTGTCCCCATTTTTGATGCCCAAGGATGCCTAGAAGATATTTTAGTGGCAATGGCTCACCAAAAACATTCATCGGTTATTGTTAAGAACGAGGAAACGTCTGAATATGGCATTATTACCGAGCGTGACTTACTCAAGATTCTCGCTAAAGGAGAGAAAGCTGAAAAACCATTGTGGGCATATGCCGCTCACCCTTTAATTACCACCACACCTGATGAATCTCTATTACAAAGTTTTTTAACCTTGCAGCGTTATCGTATTCGTCACTTAGGTGTAGTGAATGAGAATAATGAGGTCATTGGCGTTCTAGCGATGCAAAACGTTATTTCCGGTGTTGAGCATTCTTATTTTCAAGAGTTGGAAAAGCTGATCACCCAACGTGATAATGCGCTTAATATGTCGCAAAAACACTTGTTTTTAGCTGAAAAAGTGATTGAGTATTCTCTTGATGCCATCATGATTTCTGATAAGCACGCCAATATTATCTCGGTGAACCCTGCATTTAGTTCAATCACTGGCTATAAAGCGCGAGAAGTGATTGGTAAAAATGCCAACATTCTAAATTCAGGTTATCACGGTAAACAATTTTATTGTGATATGTGGGAAAGTATTGAGCAAACTGGCAAGTGGCAAGGTGAGATATGGAATCGCCGCAAATCGGGAGAAGTCTTTCCCGAATGGTTAACCATTGTCAAAATCGGTAATCAAATTGATGGCGATATTCATTATGCAGGTATTTTTAGTGATATTACTGAACGCAAAAGTGATGAAGCAAAAATTCGCTCGTTAGCGTTTTATGACGAACTGACCAATCTACCTAATCGTCGTTTATTTCAGGATCGTTTAGATATTGCGATATCGACCGCCCATCGTAATAAACAGTTGGCAGCGATTTTGTTTATCGACTTAGATCGTTTTAAACAAATTAACGATACCCTAGGACATAAAGTAGGGGATGAGTTACTGATTGCTGCCGCTAATCGCATTAGTAGTTCAATAAAAGAGGGCGATACTGTTTCTCGTTTTGGCGGTGACGAGTTTGTTATCTTATTAACAGAGATGAATAGCGTTGAAGATATTCGCTCGGTTATTAATCGCATACACACCAACTTTAATGAACCTTTCATGTTAAACGGTAAAGAGAATTACGTTACAACCTCTATTGGTGCAGCCGTTTATCCACTTAATGGTATAGCGCCTGAAGATTTATTAAAACATGCTGACATTGCGATGTACCAAGCCAAACAACAGGGTCGTAATGGTTATGCGTTTTACCAAAAAACGATGAATGAACAACATATCGCTAAGCTACAGTTGCAAAATAAATTAAGGGCCGCGCTAAAAGCGCAAGAATTTGAATTGCATTACCAAGTGCAAGTTAACTCCGCTAGTCATCAAATTGTTGGTATAGAAGCCTTGCTACGTTGGAATCAGCCTGAATTAGGCCAGATATCACCTGGTATTTTTATTCCACTTGCCGAAGAGTTGGGGATTATTAGTGATATTGAAAAGTGGGTGCTTACTGAGGCTTGTCAGCAACGTAAGCATTGGTTGAGCTTAGGCGTGGATGTTGGTCGAGTCGCGGTTAATATTTCGGCATTACATTTTAACAATGATGTCGTTAATTCGATTATTCAAACGATAGAAAGCACCGGCTTACCCGCACAATACTTAGAAATTGAGGTGACCGAATCTTGTTTTATTGAAAATGTTATCGAAGCAGACAACAAACTCAATAAGATTAAATCATTGGGGGTAAAAGTGGCTTTAGATGATTTTGGCACTGGTTATTCATCACTGAGTTACTTAACCAAGTTAAGTATTGATACCTTAAAAATTGATGCGAGTTTTATTCAAAAAGCGCCGCAAAATGAAAAAGATTGTCAGTTGATCAAAACCATTATCAATATGGCTAAAGGGCTGTCGTTAAATGTATTAGCAGAGGGCGTTGAAACAGATGCTCAGAAGTGTTTCCTTAGCCAAAATGAGTGTTTACATCATCAAGGATACTTTTACGGTAAGCCATTAAATGCTCAACAGCTCGAAGCATTTTTATTGCGTTATAGTGAAACTGAGCGATTAATCGAAATTGACCAATCGCTTTAAACAAAGATCAACAGACCCTAGGTGTCAGCATATTTTACAGTTCAAGAAATTTTAGTAATTACTCTATAGTACAACTGTTTGAAAAGTGTCCAGTTTTAAAAACTGGTTTATTGTATGCATGTGCAATTTAAGTAAGCGTTAGTTTTTATGCTCCTCCACTTAAAAAAGCTATAGAAGAAGGATTTTGATAATGAAAAAATTGCTTTGTCTTAGCAGTGCTCTGTTATTGATAACTGCTAACAATGCCAACGCTGGTGTAATTGATTTGTCGGGTGTTGGTTATGTTCAGTATGGTGATGCCCAATCTTACTCGCTACCGATTGCACAAATTCAAGACGGATGTACTGGACCAGGATGTGATTTTCACGTTGCGTCGACACCTGGTCATATTCAAGATCTTATTGTCGTTGCTACAGGCTCTTCTGGCACTGGGGTAACGACCAATATTGCTGGCATGGACGATGCCTATGCAACCCCCAGTGGAGAGTCTGGTTCTAATTTTTTTAGTACAGGAACAGTGCTAGATCCCAATTCTGCTAATGAGTTTTTTGGAGATAGTGATAATACATGGGACACCACCTTAAGCGCCCTCTTAGGTTTTCTTAATGGCGACGACATGGTCTTTATGTTTAACAATAACAACTTAAACGGTGGTAATTTACAGAGTTTAGCTGCCTGGATGCGTATCACAGTGAGTGATGACAATGGTGGTGTGGTCGGCGTTTATGATTTAACCAACAATAACAGCGCATATAATTTGGTTACTCAAGATGGTGGCGGCACGTTTATGGGGGACGTTACGAGTTATACCTCAGATAATTCTGAACCTGATGGTAATACGAATACCAATACTGACTATGTATTATCGGGGGGGCCTATTTGTTTGAATACAGTAGCGGAACTAATTCCTGTACCTGTGGCTTGTGATGGTTCTGGGCCTTATCCAGTAACAGATGGGCCTATCAATCATAACTTGGGGAGTGATGAAGTTGCCTATGCTGTTTTATTCCCTGAGCTTAACGACCAGCTCTATCAGCTTGCTAATACATTAACGTTGCAAGAGTTGACAAACTACACTTTGAATATCGATTTGCGTTTAGGATGTGATCCAGACTTATTTTTGAAAACTGCGGATGATGAAATTTGTTCAGGGGCATTGCACGGTTACGGTAAAAATATTAATAACGGTTTTGAGCAGCTATTTATTGCGACCAATACTCGCCAAGGCACTGACATACCTGAGCCGCCACTAACGATATTATTTGCTACCGCCGTACTGGCCATGCTTCGTAAAAAGTTGTTCTAGTTTTTACGGTTACTATTTCTTTATCTGGAATGTAAATCCGCTGAAGAGTTTATCTCCTCGGCGGTTTTTTTATGGGGAAAGCCTAAACTAAAAGTCTCTTGGTAAACTTTTACAAAAGGTGACAATAGAGGTAATCTAACAATGTTACGTCGTTAAAAGTGAGGGAAATGTAACAAAAAGGAATAAAAAGTTAATCGCTAATTGTTCAGGGTGTTATTGTTGATCAAACTGCCTGATACTAGCGTATTAAGTTTGTGATAATTCAAGGTAAATCGCTATAGTTAAGCTATAGTTTGTTGTAAGTAACCCATTTTACTTAACCTTTTTGCTACTGCGGAGTTGAATCATTAGTGCGCTGTATTTACTTATTTTTTGTACTCACTTTCCTATCATTTTCTATTGCTGCAGCGGGTGATGAGCCTATACCTTATTACTCTGCACTCGATAATGATATTGAACAGATAGCCAATAAGTATGGCTTGGATACAAAAGAAACATTGAAACAACTCAAAGCTATTGAGTTGCGCGCACTTGACAGTAATGCCGATGATTTGGCCTACTTTTTAGGGTATCGTTGTTATTTAGAAACCTTATTGCCTGATTTAAACGAATTTAATAAAACGTTAGAGTTTATCGAACAAAAAATCCTAGAAATGGGTCGTCACCCTTCATTACTCGCCGTAAGAGAACACTGTAAAGGGCAAGCTTCATGGGCAAAAAAAGATTATGAACAATATTGGTTGGAGCTTGAAAAAGCGTATCAGTTTGCCAGAAAATCCGCATCCCCGATCCTAAGGTATTGGATAAATATCGAGTACTCTAGTCATATGTTGCAAGTCTCTCGTCATACAGAGGTGGTAGAGGCTGCGCAAGTGGCCAAAGAGATCGCCATTAAAAATGGTGATTTATACCGCGAGGCGACAGCAAATACCAATTTAGCGTTATCAGAGGCTGAACTTGGTTTTTATGATGATGCGTTGGCGAATAATCAGGCAGCAATTGATTATGAGAAAAAGTTTTATCCCGATTCGCCCAATTTGTTGATTCTGTATTTAAACAGGGGCTATATCTTGCTAGAAGATAACCGTAATGATGAAGCCGATGAAATTTACCAAAAAGCGATTAAGATGGCGGTAGAAAGCAATGATCAGTATTCAGTAATTACTGCATTAACTAACTTATCATCGATTGCGATTAGACGTGGAGATTTTGATCTAGCTACTCGCCATGCAGAGCGAGCATTGGATATATCAAAAGCATTAAATAACGAAAACTCCATTGCTTTTAGTGAAAGTTTACTAGCCAGTGCCTATGCCTATACAGGCAAAATTGAACAAGCCAAAGTGTTATATCAACGGGCCATCAGTTATTTTAAAAAAGTGAAAGATAGAGATGCACTTGGTAACAATTATTATGGCTGGGCTTCTGCGATGGCTGATGTTGGTGAGTATCAAGAAGCGCACCAGGCACTAAAAAATTACGTTGAGATTCAGCAAATGGCGTTCGATGAAGAGCGCAAAAGCCGTATGCATCATACGCGCTCTTTGTTTCAATCGGCAGAAAAAGATAGAAAAATTCAAGCATTAACAGAAACTAACATTAGAAAGCAAATAACATTAGAAAACCAGTCATTACAGAAAAAAATCTTTTTCTTAGCGGCAGTGACGATTGCCACAGTGTTGTTTTTGTTATTTATGCTTTATCGGAAATCTCAAGCGTTGAATGTGAAGTTATCGGGATTAAACACGAAATTGGATCATCAGCGCTTTATTGATCCTTTGACTAAATGTTTTAATCGTCGCTATTTTGACCACAAAGTCGTTGAAAGTTTGTCTAAGCTTTCTTTAGGCGGCTATAGCTTATTTGCGCTGGACCTTGATAAATTCAAGCAAATTAATGACACCTATGGTCATGCGGCTGGAGATCAGGTTTTAGTCGATTTTGCAAAACGGATCACTCAAGTGGTTCGTGAAAATGACAGTTTAATCCGCCTTGGCGGGGAAGAATTCCTTTTGGTAGTTAATCAGCTTACCGAGGAACAAGCGAATAGATTAGCGTTAAAGCTCTTAGATATCATTGCCAGAGACCCTATCGTTTATCAAGAGCATGAGATCAAATTGACGCTATCGATTGGCGTGAGTGCGATAAAATCTACACCAATTTCAGTGACTGAAATTAATGAGTATTTAGAATTTGCTGATATGGCGCTCTATCAAGCTAAGTCTGCAGGTAGAAATCGAGCCATCAGAGCGGTTAACCAGCAAGGTGAACTGAGCTTCGTCGATATTGGCTAGTGAAATATGCTTTACTTAGCATAATATAGATAACGATTCGCAGTGTAATACTTGCGTGAGATTCATTTTAATAACCGATTGCACTGAGGTTAGTTACATTATTGGTTATGACGATACGGGAAGCGTAATCGTAAAGTGCAACCCTTGACCGAATTCACTTTTCACACTGATTGAGCCTTTTAGTGCTTGCGTGACTAAGTTATAGACTAAGTGTGCGCCTAAGCCGCTGCCCCCTTGACCTCGTTTAGTGGTATAAAAAGGTTCAAATAGTTTGGCTAAATTAGCAGGAGTCATACCGATACCATTATCACGATAGTCAATAGTTACCCTAGAATTTTGTTGCTGAGCAGTTAAGGTGATTTTGCCTTGCTCAATGCCCTCAAAGCCATGAATATAAGAATTCATCACTAAATTTGTGATCACTTGAGCTAATGCACCTACTCGGCAGTAAAGATTAATACTTTTATCACATTCAACGCTGATCTGATGCTGTTTTTTCTTCAACTGGGGTTTAAGGCTGTATAAAATTTCATTGAGATAATCAACCAGCACAATACTGCGGGCTTCGTCACTCGATTGGTCTACGGCAATTTGTTTAAATGAATTAATTAACTCTCCCGCACGAGTGAGATTGTGGATGCTGATATCGGTACTTTCAATCGCGTGAGTGATATAGTTAGCTAAGTAACTTTGGCTGATGTGTTTATTTTCAAATTTCACTGATAACTCTTTGGTCAGTTCATTGAGGTAACTAATCGAGGTTAGGCTGACACCAACAGGGGTATTGATTTCGTGTGCGACACCAGCGACTAAAGCACCCAATGACGCCATTTTTTCTTGTTCAATGAGTTTTTTCTGCGAAAGTACTAATTCATCGACGGTATCTTGTAAATCAATATTGGTTTTTTCCAACAATAGGGTTCTATCTTTTACCTTATTTTCAAGTTCTTGATTCAGTACGCGGATTTCATTTTCTATTTCTTGTTGTTTTAACGTATGTGTTTCTATTTCATCGAGCATTAAATTAACACTACGAGAAAGTATCGAAAACTCATCTTTGCTTACTTGGCTGACTCTTAATGAATAGTCTTTAGACTTGATGACATCACGCGTAAAGTCGACTAAGCGAAAAAGAGGGTTTAATAATACGCGCTGAAAACGATAAGCAATCACTACACCTAGCGATAGACATACAATAAAGACAATGATAACAATAACAATAAGCTGTTGCTTAAACTGTGTTAATTGGTCGAAATTGGATTGTTGATAGATAAAGCCAATCGTTTCCTCTTCAAAGATGATCGGCATGGTTAATTTAAAGTAATTATCATCATAGATAGGAGTAAGGTATTGGGTGTAATTCTCTTGCTTAAGTGCTTGATAATCTGACCGCGCATAATTAGCGACAATATCTCTCTCACGATTCGCTTTAAAGACGATCGCTAATTCGACATCTTTTGAAGTTTTAAATGACGACAGAAGTTGTTCGACCGCATCGTTATCATCGAAAATAAGCGCAGGTGCCATATTAAACGCTAATATTTCCAGACGATTTTTAGCATTATCGTGTAAGTGCGTTTGGTAATTACTCACCAACAAATATGAAAGCCCAATCGAGGCGAGCAATAATGCGATAAACGTAATGCTGGTGATCAAGAGCATTAATTTAACTTTAAATGATTTTATTTGCTTTAACTCCGCCATATCAATCATCCACCGACTTCGTTAAAGCGATAAAGCGAGACTGTAGTTTGATATCAGAATTGGCTAGTACCTTGTGGCTCAGAAAAATTTTCATTTTGTTGTCGATTAATATTAACGACAACAGTCCGCCTGATTTTAAAAACTGCTTATCTTTACCTATGGTCAACGAGGCTTTACTAAGAGCCGTTAATTGTTGCTGCGATAAACTTTGCCAAGAATTGGCCGGAAAATAGAGTAAATCGCAATTTGATGGTTTTTCGATGACAAGATTATTAACGTCGCTAATTTGGCTAAAGGTGAGTGGTCTTTTTTGTGAGTATTTATTGATAATTTCTTCAAAACCACTTTTCATTTCTTTTGAAATATTGCCGACCGCGCATAAGGCGATAGGAAGCTCTTCTTGTTGTGTTTTCTCCGAGGTAGGCCATAGCGCAAATTTAGTGATTTGATAGATAAACGCGACGGTAAGTTTATCTTCTTTTGTCATTGACTCAAAACTTAGGGTAAAAGGGGGCACCAAACACATAGCCAGCAGCAATGTGCTAAAACATTTACTAAAAACCCTGTATTTAATGAACATCAGTCACTAATGTTAAGGCAAAGAAGTGGGGGTGCGTTAATGAACAAAACCTCCTAAAAATCAATTATCTTACTAACTATAGCGTATTTCTAAAGTTAGTAAAAAAATCGTAAACTATGATTGTAACAATTGGTATTAGGGCATGTTGATCTTGTGAGGTTAAAATCTCATCGTTTTGCCCAGTAAATTTCAAAGCTTTAGCCTTGATTAACGTCACTTTATCACTCAGCATAAATTTTAAACAAAGGTCAACGGCTCCTAATCATTATGCTTTGCTTTTGAGCACAATTAAGCAATAGTAGCGTTAAAAAAAATAGGCAATTGAACCTATGTATGATTACATCGTAATTGGTGGTGGCTCGGCAGGATGTGTTCTTGCTGGGCGATTATCTGAGAATCCTGATATTTCTGTGTGTTTGCTCGAAGCTGGCGGTCGAGATGATAGTGCAGTTATTCAAGCGCCGGCAGGTGTGGCAGCACTGGTGCCGACAAAACTTCATAATTGGGCATTTAATACCATAGCTCAAGCTCAATTAAACCAGCGTCAAGGCTATCAACCTCGAGGCAAGGTGCTTGGTGGCAGTTCCTCGATAAATGCAATGTTGTATGTTCGCGGTAATAAGTGGGATTATGATAATTGGGCACGTATGGGCAATCAGGGGTGGAGCTATGATGAGGTGCTGCCATATTTTATTAGATCAGAAAATAATCATCATATCGATAATTCTTATCATGGGAATGCGGGGCCTCTGCATGTCACTGATCCTTCCTATGCAAGTGATTTGAATGAGCGATTTATTAACGCTTGTATTGAACAGGGGATTGCACATAATCCTGATTACAATGGTGCCGAGCAAGCGGGTGTTTTTTATTATCAACGTACGATAGTAAATGGCGAGCGTTGTAGTGCTGCTAAAGCTTATTTAACACCCTATCTTCATCGAAAAAACTTAACCGTAATTACCAAGGCTGAAACGGAAAAGATTTTGTTTAAAGGCAATAGGGCAATTGGTGTACGCTACCGTCAAGGGCATAGATATGTTGAAATTTATTGTCAGCGAGAAGTGTTGTTAAGTGCAGGTGCTTTTGGCTCGCCAAAACTATTAATGCTTTCTGGTATTGGCGCACATCAAGAGTTGCAGTCTTTGGGGATTGACGTTGTTGCAGACTTACCCGGTGTCGGGCAAAACTTACAAGATCATATTGACTATATTCAAAGCTTTAAACTAAAGCATTCTGATAACAGTTTTGGAGTATCTGTTAACTTTGCCGCCAAACTCATTAGTGCAATAGCGCAGTGGCGTCAGCATCGAACTGGCATTTTAACCAGTTCTATCGCTGAGTCGGGCGCCTTTTTCTATAGTAAAGAGAATCTAGTAGCACCTGATATGCAATTAGTATTTGTGGTTGGTATTGTTGATGACCATGCTCGTAAAATGCATTTAGGGCATGGTTTTAGTTGTCATCTAACATTAATGCGCCCCCAAAGTACTGGAGAAGTCAAATTAACCAGTAATAACCCCGAAGCTGATTTAGCTATCAATCCTCGTTATTTTAATAACCCCTGTGATATGCAAGCTATGTTAAGTGGGGCTCAACAAATGCAGAATATTCTCGAAAATCGTAGTCTTGCAGAAGTCAGCAGTCGTATGCTTTATCCGGTAGATAAAAACAACCTAGAGCAGCTTGAGCAAGATATTCGCGCTAGGGCTGATACCCAATATCATCCTGTTGGAACTTGTAAGATGGGGCCTGATAGTGACCTAATGTCGGTCGTTGATCACAACTTGAAGGTTAAAAAGCTTGATGGTTTGAGAGTGATTGACGCGTCAATTATGCCTAAAATCATCACTGGCAATACCAATGCGCCAACGATAATGATCGCTGAAAAAGCGGTCGATATGATTTTATCGGAAAATCAAGGGTAGCGGGTATTGATGCCTCCTTTCAAACCTCAAAGTGAGGTTTGTTCGTACTCAAAAATTAAAGATAAAGTAAAAACAGTGGTGAATATATCCCTACTCGGCGGCTATTGTTTTTACGCTTAAGTATTTTTTGAGAATTTTTTCTACATCGTCGCGCTTTATCGGTTTGGTAATGTAGTCGTTCATGCCAACTTCATAGGCTTTATCAGCATCTGAGCGCATAGCATTAGCTGATAAACCACATATTTTAATCTCTTTAAGCCCTGAATCTCTAATGGCTTGCGTTGCTTGGTAGCCATCCATAACCGGCATTTGGATATCCATAAAGACAATATCATAATTCGGCGAGTTTTTGATTTTGGTTACCGCTTGTTCACCGTCTTCGGCAACATCAAAGGTAACGCCAAAACTTGTCAACACCTTACCGGCAACCACTTGATTGATTGCATTATCTTCAACCAGTAAAGCATGGCCTCGATACTGACAAATATCTTCACTTGTTTCATGTGTCATTTTTTCTGTTGGTTGAGAAGAAATGTTTAATAGTGCTCCAATAAAGCGATGAATCTTGCTTGGTAATAACGGGTGTTGAATAAGTGGGGCTTTACCCAGCTTGTTAATTTCTGCTAAGGCGTGAAAAGCGTGGGTATCGCAGCAAAAACCTAGATTGACCTTGCGCTCTTGAAGTTGTTTTAGTGTTTTTCTTTGCGTAGCGCTAATTTTTCCGCTCACGTTGATAAGAAGTGCGCTTTTATCCTGTTCGAAAAGTTGAAATTGGCTTAATTCTTCAAACTCAATGTATTTTGTATGAGCAAAGTAATGTTCAAATTCATCACTGATCTTGATTGAAAAATCGCCGATATCACAAACATAGAGTGTGCTGTCATTATTTGCGTTTACGAGGTTAATGGTTGAACTTTTTTGTTCGAACGGAATACTAATGGTAAAGGTGCTGCCTTGCCCCTCGGTAGATGTTAACTCAATACGCCCGCCCATTAGTTGGGTCAGGTATTTGGATATACTAAGCCCCAAACCGGTACCGCCATAATTACGATTAGTCGAGCCGTCCGCTTGGGTAAAATCAGCAAAAATACTGCTTTGTTTGCTCTGACTTATCCCGATACCGGTATCTTCAACAGAAATACTAAATAGGACCTTGTTGCTGTGATTTAATGGCTTACAAGTCAATGTGAATGCAATATAGCCAGAATGGGTAAACTTAACCGCGTTGTTGCCAAGGTTTAACAGTATTTGGCTTAGTCTAACCGGATCACCAATTATCTCCCTTGGTGTGTTTGCGGGAATTCGGCAATGAACATTAATATTTTTCTCGGCGGCTTTTACCGTTATCGTTTCGATAACGTTTTCTAATACGATAATTGGCTCAAAGGCAATATACTCTAGATCAAGTTTGCCGGCTTCGATTTTAGAAAAGTCAAGAATATCGTTAATAACATTCATTAAAATATTTGATGAGTAGCGAATTTTTTCAACATATTCGGCTTCTTCAGCCGGTAAGTTTTTCAGCCTTAACAGATCAATAAGGCCAATAATACCATTCATCGGTGTTCTAATTTCATGGCTCATATTCGCTAAGAACATACTTTTTGACTGGGTTGCTTTTTCAGCACTTTCTCTAGCGATATTTAAGTCTTGATTAAGTTGCTGGGCTTCCTCAAGCAACTTTTGGGTTTGGCGGTTTTTTTCACGAAATACATCGGCAGATTGCAATAATAGACCAACTTCATCTTCGCGTTGGGTGGTTAATTCGCCTTCATAAGATTTATTTGCTGCAAGCGTATCAAACACTTTAGTAACATGACGAATGGGGCCAATGATTCGTTTTAACACGTAAAGGGTGATTAATGCCGTAAATATAACCCCTAAGAAGAACATCAGTTTTCCTCTTAAGATTGCCTCATTAACAACCTGATTCAATTCCTTATTTCGTTGTTCATTATGTTTTAGTACCGTATCACCAAGTTGCTTTGTTAAAAATAAAAATTCATTCGCTGAACCCGACATCACCACATTAACCAAATAGTTATAGTTGCGAGTCACTTGTGTTAATAAGTTAAAGTTGGCAATTAATTTAGTTATTTCTTCACTGAGTGGCTGCTCATTTAAACTTTTACTCATCGTTAATAATTGTGATGAGTTACGTCTAAAAGAGGCGATGGTTTGACCGGTTGGATTTAAGTAATACTGGTAGGCAGCTAACTGGGTATTACTGGCTGTATTAAGCAACAATTCGTAGGTAAGCTGATCAGGGTGATCAGCAGGCAAGCTGCGTCGAGCACTTAGGGTATTAATACTATTTTTTAAGGCATAAAATTGATTTTCGATTTCTTGGTTAAATAGTTGCTGTCGTTTGGTGAGCAGCGAGACCACAGAATCAAAGTTATCTTGATAGTCACTGAGGTGCTGGCGCATGCTATCTAAGGCAAGTTTTTGTTCATCTTCTATTACATGGGCATCAAGAAATTGCTCAGTCTGGACAAGTTTAGTGTTAATGTCAGCCATAATATCGTTAAAACGTTTAAGCACAGAAGCGCTGCCACTGCTTTTAAAAATTAAAACATTGCGTTGTAAATCGAGCACATCTTTTTCGAGTGTTTTAACATGTAATAACTCTGACGCTATTTCCTGACTTGAGCTAAGTCCATCGGCGAGCAAATTTTGGCTTTGTGAGGTCACATATTCTTGCCCGATAAATAGTACGGCGATGACAATAAAAGCGCTGATCAGTTGTGCTTTTAAACTACGAAACATATCGAGAAACGACCTCTTGCGGAGTTGTAATGAGCTGCATAGACAGGTGAGATAAGTTAGGCATTAATGAGTTCATACCATTTTTGCAAACTATAGTCATAACTTGGCATTACCGTGTTCCAAACAGCAACATTGCTAAAACGCTTGTGGTAACTTCCGCCCGTTCTAATTGTCCCTTTTTTTACCGAAACCTTATTGTCGGTGCCTTTTAAATCTTGAGCTGCAGGTTTTCCCTGGTACCAATAGTCCCATTCAGCTTGAGAGAGGTATTTAGCAGAGCGGTCTGGGTTAGAAATGTAATAACCTTGGCGCGCGATAAATGCCCCTGGCCAACCTGATAACCACCAGTTCATATAGTCATAAGCGGCATCTTTGACTTTGCCTTGGGTGGCACTTGATAAACACATAACACCATGCCAGCCGCGATATCCTTCTTTTGGCGCTGCATATGTTACCGGAACATTCATACCATTGAGTGAAGCAACCGCCGGTGAGAACATGCTCTCTATCACGACTCGGTTGGATTTCATAAACCTTACTGATTCAGGAACTGATGTCCAAAAGCCACTAAAATGACCAGACTGCTTATAGTCAATCAATACGTTAAATAGTCGATCAAGTTCAGCATTGGTCATTGCACCAATATCGTTTATTTGAACTAATTGGTTGGCTTGAGCAGCGAGAGCCAGATCAAACAAGCCAATCGTTGGTGCGTTAACAATGCCAACTTTGCCACTGTGTTTTTTGTCCAGTAACCAGCCCCAACTTTCGCTGACATAGGGAATACCTTGTTTAATGACATTAGTGTTGTAACCAAAAGAGTCGACATTGTGGACGTAAGGGAGAAAGCTTATCTTATCGGTGTGCTCAATTCCTAAGGTTTGATCCGCTTGCACATGCAGCAGTTTATAAGGCGCATCACCAGCACCTATATTGGCTTCTGGCGTAATTTTACCTTCTTTGGTTAAGCTATTGATTTCATCCCAATAAGTTAAACGCTTTTTATCAATGGCTTGAATGGCACCAGAGCGCCACAACACATTAATACTGTTTGACCATTGTTCATATAAATCAAAGGCCTCAGGAAACATCGACGCTTTTTGTAGCACAGCAGCACTGCCTTTCGGCTCATAAACAAGATTGATACCTAAATCTTTCATTGCTTGCTGCTTAAGCTCTTCTTGTAAGGTGACATGGGTACCTAGTATCCGCAGCGTGACTTTATTGCGTGCAAATACATAAGGGGCTTTAGTGATTGATAGCCCAGCAGCGCTTGCTAAAGCCATTGTTTTTAAGGCACTTCTTCTGTTGTTATCCACGTTTAATTCCATTTTTTTTCTTACGCTGATTTCAGTATAGATAAAATTTTAGAAACTGAGGCATTGGATGTTTCCCTTTGCTGGGAATTCACCTCCCAATAATGGGAAGTCTGTCGCATAACCAAGATTGTTCACTATTTAAATTCATAATAAACAATGGTTTAGGGTTTGGTATTTATTATGCAATGCAAAGAGCTCAATAGGAAAAACTTAGGTTAATAATATGAGGAAACTCACCGCTTTACTATTATATAGTATCTTTTCATTAAGTTCGCTGGCGCAGAATGATACGTCTTTGATTCCACGGCATGATTTTACTAATCCGAATAATGCATGGGATGTCAAAGTTAATGCTGATGGCACTAGGTTGGTTTATGAAGCTCAACACCAAGGCGATAAAGTATTGATGCTTGCCAAGACTTCTTCACCACAGCAAGCAAAAGCGCTCAAGTTGGGGAAAGATTTCAATTTTACCAGTTTTCAATGGTCAAACAATCCTAATTACCTCATTATTTATGCCGACCACTTCGGAGATGAACGTTGGCAACTATTAAGTGTCAACGTTAGTAATAATAGCGTTAATGCGTTAACTCCAGGGGAAGGGGAGCGTGCCAGTATTATTGGGATGTCGCTAGCGCAGTCAAATCTGATCACTGTTGCACATAACCAACGAGACAAAGCCTATGTCGACTTGTATCAAGTTGATATTGTAAGTGGCAAAAGTCAGCTAATTTTTAAGAACGAGCAGGGATTTGCGGAATTTTATGCTGACTTGCAAGGTCGCCCCCGTTTAGCAGTGACAAGAGAAGCTGAAACGGACGCATTTACCATCACCGCTATCAATGACAAGGATTCAAAGAGCGTCTTGTCAATCGGCTTTGAGGATACACGAAATTTTGCTTTTATTGGTTTTGAGCTTGATGGCAATAGCTTCTATATTCTTGACTCTACTGGTCGAGATAAGTCCGCCTTAGTTAAAGTGGATAATAAAACAATGCGTCGCGAAGTATTGGCACAAAGTTCTCTTGCTGATATTCAAGAAGTTGTCGTTATCCCTAAAACAGGTCAACCTATAGCGTATGCGGTAGACTACTTATCACGAGACTGGGTGAGTTTAGCAACTAAGCATACTTCGTTATTTAAGCGATTGAGTCAAGACTTCCAAGGGCGCGTTGATATCATTTCATCAACCCTCGATGGAAATATGCTAACTGCTTATGTCTCAGGAAAATCAGCTTCTTATTATGTATTGATTGATAGCACTAGCGGAGAAGTTTCTAAAGTTGTCGACGCGTATCCTAGTTTAAAGAGCTACCATTTTACTGAGAAAGTACCTTTTAGCATGAAAACTCGGGACGGTCAGACGTTGGTTGGAACTTTTGTTGCTGCTCACGGTAGTGACCAAGATGGTGATGGCTTTCCAGATAAACCGACACCGCTGATCGTTATGGCTCACGGGGGACCATGGGATCAATCTAAACCTGGCTTTGATACGTGGCAGCAGTGGTTAGCAAATCGCGGTTACTCGGTAATTTCGCCAAATTTTAGAGCTTCTACAGGGCTCGGCAAACATTGGTTAAACGCTGGAAATAAGCAGTGGGGAGGTGATATTACCAATGATGTTGTAGATAGCATTGATTGGGCAATTGCTAAAGGCTATGCCATGAAAGATAAAATAGGCTCTATGGGAGCATCGTTTGGTGGATATATCTCATTGCAATTATTAACCAATTATCCTGAAAAATTAGCGTGTGGTATTAGCACTGCAGCAAGTCCTAACTTGATTTCACTGTATCATTCATTGCCAGATTATTGGGCAGCGTTTAAAAACGAATACCGCTTTCGTGTTGGCGATGTGACAACTGAGCAAGGGCGAAACTTGTTAAAGGAGCATTCGCCATTATTCAAAGCGAAAAGCATCACTAAGCCAACACTAATTTTTCACGCTGTAAATGATAGTCGTGTCAACATCGATGAGCCTCGTCAAATCGTTGCAGCAATGAAGCAAAATGATATTCCGGTTACTTTTGGGGTTTTTAAGCAGGCTGGACATGTTTATGCCAGTGAGGAAGCAACGTTGTTGTATCAAGCAATTGCTGAAATGTTCTTCGCGAAATGCCTAGGTGGTAAGGTTGAACCTTATAGTAAAACGATCGATGAGAGCGTCTTTAGTTTTGAAGCTGGTGGTGAATTTTTTGTTCAATAAAGCGTCATGAGTAAATCGAGAAGCTTGATCATAGAGTATTTATTAGCTCAGATAGGATAATATTATCTGAGCTAAATTTGATCTCTAAAATTAATATTAAACATAGATCCAATAAATCAAACTTGATAAGCAGATATTATTCTGTATACAATCGGTGTGTTTTAATAATATTGGGTCGTTGTATGAAACCACAGTTTTTATTAAAGGCTGCAGTGGTTGCAGTCTCATTAGCTACATTAGGTTGTAGTCAAACACCGTCATCAAATTCAGTTAATAAGCAGCTCTCAATCGCCCCGCAAAGTGCTGCTACTTTGCAAGTAGGCAGTGTGACCGATGTGTTAGCGGCCGAAAGCGAACAGTTATGGACGACTTCGTTTGATCATTACCAGCCAGGAAGATTAAAAGCGGTGGCGAATGCCATCACCTATTTAGCTTCCTCAGAGCAAATTAATGATCAGCGCCTCGAGCGTTTATCGTTTTATTTAAGGGTGTTCAGTAGCTTTGGTCCTATAGGAGATTGGCAAGAAGGGAGTGCGGAGGCGTTAAATAATGCATTACTTGCTATTCAGTCAATGCCAGAGTTTAAGCAAGTAACACCAGCGTCTGCGAGAATTCATGAGAACTATGCTGTCGCTTTATATCGTTTGTATTTTCTTGAGCCTTTACAACCATTGGTGGTTGAGCACATTGAATCATTGGCTGGTTTAATCGATTTATATGCTGAGGCAGAATTGTCGCAAGATTTAGCGGTTGACTATGCTTTATGGGAAGTATTGCGTGCTGCTGCGGTACTTCCTTATGAAGCTCGCCGTAAAAATAAGGACGTGTTTATCGATGGCGTTCAACATAAGCAGTTATTAGAAAAATCGTTGCTTAACTTTATCACAGCGACTAACGCGATGAGAAAAGAAAGTGAATGGCCGAGAAACAATGCGAGTTGGGCGTTAGCTAACCACTACAACCTTTATAATCAACAATATTGGAATGCTTACTATAAACATTCTAAAGAAGAGCAAAAACTGTTGCAGGATGACAAAATGTCGTTGCCGCAAGAGCAGTCGATGAAACAATTAGATGATGCTTTATGGCAGGCGCTTTCAGCAGACAGCAGCAAATCGTTAGCAGAGTTGCAAGAGCAGTACAGTGTGCCGTATCTTGTTACCAGTTTTCGCAGCAAGTCTTCGTGTCAGGAAGATGAATTAAAAGGGCGTTGTATTAGTCCAACGATTGAAGAGGCGTTGCCAATTAAACATGTATGCTCTGACACCTTGTATATATTGACTCAAGAGATGACAAAGCAACAACTCAATGACAGTTGCAGTAAACTCATTGCACAGGAAGATACCTTCCATGAAAAGCTTAAAACCAATCGTGAGCCTGTCGCAAATGACTTTAACGATAAACTACGCGTCGTTATTTTTGATGATCATGCTCAGTACAATAAGTACGGACAACTGACCTTTGACATTCATACTGATAATGGTGGAATGTACATCGAAGGTACGACACAAAACCCCGATAACATTGCCACATTTTATAGTTTTGAGCATTTTTGGATCCGCCCTGAATTTGGTGTTTGGAACTTAAATCATGAGTATGTCCATTATCTAGATGGCCGTTTTGTTAAATATGATACCTTTAATCACTTCCCAAGCAATATGGTGTGGTGGTCAGAGGGCTTGGCAGAATATATTTCTAAAGCTGAAGATAACCCGCGAGCATTCAAAACCGCGAAAAAACTGGAAAAAGAAAAATGGCCATCGCTGATGGATGTCTTTAATACCGAATATAAAGACGGTGCAGATCGCGTTTATCAGTGGGGATATTTAGCGGTACGTTTTATGTACGAGCATTATCCAGAGCAATATCGTCAACTGGCTCACTTCTTAAAAACTGATTACTTCGATGGTTATAAGAAGTTGCTTGAGCAGCTTGGTGAAGCCCATGGTGACGAATTTACCGCTTGGCTGGAGAGCCATATCGCCAACTTGGATAAATCTGAAGAAGCTGAAGATGAGCGTAAACCTCGTCAATTTTATCGCTATACCTACAAAAATTATCTAAAACCTGATTACTTAGTTGAAGATAGTTTACATATGCATTGGCAATATTGGCATGCCAATGCACTGAAAAACAAATAAATTTAACTAGCTCACTTTAAGCCATACACATTGACGTGTATGGCTTTTTTAATCGTAGCGTTAAACTCCACGCGCTGCGTCTGATGACAAAATTCTTTGCTTTGCGATTAGATTCTCCAATGCTGAGCTTTTATAACCTCGCTCAATACTCCACTTTCCCATAGCTGGGAATATTATTTTCCCATCAGTGGGAAAAGTAAGTGGTTTTGCACTTCTTTTTGTTATTTAAGTTTTATATTTCAATAGCTTGAACTGTTTGGCATTGTTTGTGCTCTATTACCTTTATAAGGTGTTTAAAGGTTTAACGTTATGGATGTTGTAAGAAAGAAAAATCGTAATCCTGTGTTTGGTGGCAGAACAATGCAAGTGGGGGCATTGGTTGTATTTGTTGCCGCTATTATCTGGTATACCAGTGGTCAAACGGATGTAGATTTAACCGTGTCAAAAGATCGCGTTATGGTCACTAAAGTTGAGAAAGGTCCTATGGAAGTAAGGGTATCGGGAAATGGCGTGTTAGTACCCGATAATATTCAATGGCTTGCTGCTCAAGTCGCCGGACGCGTTGAACAAGTCTGGGTAAAAGCTGGCGCTAAAGTTGAACAAGGTCAGCCTTTGGTGCGCTTATCTAATCCAGAGCTTTTGCAAAGAGCCGATGAAACCCGTTGGGCTTATGAAGCGGAGCTGGCAAAACTCAATGCGTTAAGCGTGAGTTTAGATGCAGAAAAACTAAACCAAGAAGCTCGAGTCGTGCGCGCACAATTTGCCTACGAGAGCGCTACTTTGCAGCTAAAGGCTGAGACAACATTGTTAGAGCAGGCAAGTGGTGTGGTGTCGAAAATTGATTATCAAAAAACACAATTGAATGTAAAACAACTTGAGCGCAATTGGCAAATTGAACAACAAGTTGCGATGAAAAGTATTGCCAATGCCGAGGCTCAATTGTTAGCAAAGCAAGCGGAAGTGAATCGTCTGGAAAATATTCTCAATCGTGCTAAGCAGCAAGTGGACAACTTAACTATCTATGCGTCAATGCCAGGTATCGTGCAAGAGTCTGCGTTAGAGCTTGGTCAGCAAGTGAATATTGGTCATAACGTTGCCAAAATCGCTGACCCTAAAAGTTTAGTAGCAGAGATTCAAATTCCTGAATTGTTGTCAGGTGATGTTGCCATTGATCAGCTAGCAAAAATAGACACTCGCAATGGTGTGATTGAAGGTGTAGTAACTCGCATCGATCCAGGAGTGGTTAATGGTAATGTGCAAGTTGATATCAAATTGTTAGGTGAATTAACCGCTAATGCGCGACCTGATCTAAGTGTTGTCGGTGAAATCACGGTTACTAATATCGCTCAAACGCTATTTGCAACGCGACCAGCATTTGTGAAAGCCAATAGTGCGAACACCATTTTTAAAGTTGATGAAGCGGGTATCGCCAGAAAAGTCGCGGTTAACGTCGGCAAAACATCAACCAATCAAATTGAAATTTTGTCTGGTGTATCACAAGGAGATCAATTGGTGATTTCAGATACCAGTGACTGGGCAAATTATCAAACTATTTTAATTAATTAGGGGAGCTATCATGTCTAAACCAGTTATTGAACTAAAACAAATTGCCAAAACCTTTACGACAGATGAAATTGAAACACTGGCGTTATCGAATATTAACTTAACGATTAATCAGGGAGAGTATGTCGCGATCACTGGCCCTTCTGGGTGCGGAAAATCAACCTTGTTATCACTGATTGGCTTATTAGATGTTGCCACCGAAGGGGAATATCAAATTAATGGCCACCAAGCGACGGGATTGTCTAAGGTTGAACGTGCAGGGCTGAGAAATAAAGAAATAGGTTTCATTTTTCAATCATTTAACCTGATTTCTGATCTAACGGTATATGAAAACGTTGAATTGCCATTGACGTATCGTAATGACTTATCAAAGGATGAAATTCAACAACGTGTCGATGATGCGTTAGCACAAGTGGATATGGCCCATCGTAAGAAGCATTTTCCATCGCAACTTTCAGGTGGTCAACAGCAAAGGGTTGCAATCGCCAGAGCGTTAGCGGGTTCTCCTTCTTTATTACTGGCGGATGAACCAACCGGTAACTTAGATTCCAAGAATGCACAAATGGTAATGGAACTATTGGCGAAGCTGCATAAAGGTGGAGCAACCATTTGTATGGTAACCCACGACCCACGCGGCGCTGGTGAAGCGCAACGTACCGTAAGCCTATTTGACGGTCAAATCGTCGAAGATAGTGTTAGCACATCCAGTGCCGCTTAGGAGTTCATTATGTTTAGTGATATAAATTATGCGATCCGCATGTTAAAGAAAACGCCCGGGTTTAGCGCGTTAACTATTTTAGTGATATCGGTAGGCTTAGGATTAGCCATCTACATGTTTGCTATCGTTAACTTGTTAGCCTACAAAGATTTAGACATTAGCCACTATGATCGTTTAATGGTAATTGATGCAGTTATTGATGGCTTTGAACAAAACGGTGGCAGTATTTATGCGCATGACTACGAGTATATGAAAGCAAAGCAGCAAAGTTTTGATAAGTTTTCTGCGTATGTTAATGCTTCGGTAACTTTATCTGATGGTAATACTGCAGCCCGTTACGACGCTGTGATGATGGAACCAGAAGCCTTTAATTTATTTGATGGACAAATTAGTATTGCTCAAGGTCGAACTTTTACCGAAAACGACAGTTATGAAGGGAGTGAAGCGGTCGCTATTATCAGTCATCGTTTATGGCAAGATTACTTTAATGGTGATAGTGATATTGTGGGTAAAACAACACAGCTAGATGGAAAACCTACCAAAATCATTGCAGTAATGCAGGAAGGCTATGCCTACCCGATGAATCAAGATGTTTGGCAACCGTTGACTATGCCTAAAAATCAAAAAGCAGGGCAAGGGTGGCGCATTACTATTCTAGGACAATTAAAGGAAGGAACATCTTTAGAAAGAGCTCAAGCTGAGTTATCGACTTATGCTAAAGAAATTGCTCAGTTATACCCAGAAAGTAATGGCACTATCGGCGTTAATGTGCGTACTCCTGTGAAAATGATGATGGATAATTCGATGCCAATTATCTATATGATGGTGGGTGCAACCCTATTTGTTTTAATTCTTGTGGTAGCCAATGTTGCCAATCTTATGTTGGCACGTGCAAGTGAACGCAGTAAAGAGTTTGCTATCCGCACGGCACTAGGTGCGCCGAAATATCGTATTGTTCGTCAAATGTTGATCGAAACGTTAATTATTTGTCTAATTGGTGGTGTCTTTGGGGTATTAATTGCTGGTTGGGGCTTAGATGTCACTCGCCCTATTTTCCATAACATGGGCGGTTGGTTAGCGCCGTGGTGGACATTCACTTTAGGCAGTGAAGAGCTAATCGCTGCACTTTGGATTGTACTTGGAACCGCTATATTGATTGCCTTATTTCCGGTTGCTAAGTCTTCAGACAGTGATGTCAATCAAGTGTTGCGCGATGGTACGCGTGGCGCACTAGGCAAAAAAGCTGGCAAACTAAGTCGACTATTGATTGGCGGTGAAATCTTCTTATCTTGCGCAGTTTTAATCGTTGCTGGTGCTTTGATTATTGGGGTTAATAGTGCTATTGAAGCGGATTACGGTTCAGATACTAAAGGCTTCTTAACAGCGCAATTTGCCCTTGATAATGATCAATACAGTAATCAAGAAAGTCGTTATCAGTATCAACAACGCTTAATAAACGCCCTAAATCAGCAACCGGGTGTTATTGCGGCAACGGTGGGTTCAGCGTTACCGGGTAGAGCTTCAGGTCGTGAACCGATTAAAGTTGAAGGGTTGGAAGCGACACAAGGTGTCTCTAATCGTTCATTATTTATTAGCGCACACAGCACCTATTTTTCAGTGTTAAATATTCCGTTATTGGAAGGGCGTGAATTTGATAATCGTGATACAGATGAATCACAACAAGTGGTTATCGTCTCGAGTACCTTTGCGAAAAAATATTTTCCGAATGAGTCAGCGATAGGTAAACGTATCAAAATCAGGCCAAATGATGATAAACGAAAATGGCGTACGATTATTGGAGTTGTTGATCATGTCGTACATCAACAACCATTTGGCAACGCATATACGATGCCAGCAGTCTATGTACCGAGCAGTCAGTTAGCGTATACATGGCATAACGTTGCCATTAAAGTACAAGGTGACCCATACCAGTATCAAAAAATGTTGAAAGAAGTTGCCGGTAAATTAGATGCTAATATTCCAATGTTTGAAGTGATTTCATTTGAAGATAAATTGTATCGTCGTGTCATGGGGATTCAGTTTGTTGGCCACTTATTTATTGTCTTTGGTGTCTTGGCATTGTTATTAGCTTCGGCTGGTATTTTTGGGGTGATGAGTCAAAATGTTACCCGTCGTACGCAAGAATTTGGCGTCAGAAGAGCATTAGGCGCAACTGATAGCAATATCTATAAGTTGTTAGCGAAACAATCTGCTTGGTTGTTGCTCTTTGGTGGTGTTACTGGTGCTGCGGTTGGCTTCTTTGGTGTGAAGGTTATTTCAGGTAACTTAATGGCGTTGTCTGGTTACTTCCCTGTGGTATGCTTGATTGTCTCTAGTGTGATTATAGCAACGACGATTATTGCGACCTTGATCCCTGCTAAAAAGACACTAAGCGTTGAACCTAACCATGCGTTAAGATACGAATAATTTGAGGGTAATAGGGCTATTAATATGAGATGACGATATTAATAGCCCAACAAAAATATTATGAAAAAACACTCGATATTAGTAGCCGATGACGATATTGCAATTCTTTCAGCAATTAAATTGCACCTAAAAAGTGAAGGTTTTATTTGCGATACCGTACAATCGCCTGAAGCGGCTATTAACGCCTTAAAAAATAATGCCTATTCATTGTTATTAATCGATTTAAATTATCATTTTGATACCACCTCTGGCGAAGAAGGGCTAGCGCTTATTGATGCGATTCGTCAGCAAGATGAGTATGTACCCATAGTGGTGATGACTGGCTGGGCAACGGTGGAAATTGCCGTCAGGGCGATGCAACGTGGTGCCAACGACTTTATTGAAAAGCCATGTGATAATAATCGTTTACTGATCACGATTAATAACCAGATCAAACTAAGTCAAAGTCAAAAAACCACCCATTTATTAGAAAATGAACAACAATTAAGCCGTCAACAGCAGTGGCCTGAACACTGGATCTGTCAATCGAGTGCGATGAAACAAGTCATGGATTTGGTAGAGCGTATTGCTGCGACTGACATCAACATTTTAATCACTGGTGATAACGGCACCGGTAAAAGTCAGTTAGCGCAATTAATTCATCATAACTCCAACAGAGCAGGGGCGAACTTTGTTAGCGTTAATATGGGGGCGATAAATGAACAGGTTTTTGAATCTGAGCTTTTTGGCCATGTCAAAGGGGCCTACACCGATGCTAAACAAAATCGTTTAGGACGTATAGAGTTGGCAGATGGTGGCACTTTGTTTATGGATGAAATTGCCAATATCCCAATGTCTCAACAAGCGAAGTTGCTGCGAGTGTTAGAGAGTGGCGAGTTTGAAAAACTCGGCTCAAGCCAACAGCAGCAAGCAGATGTAAGGGTGATTAGTGCCACGAATGGCGACTTAGTGGCAATGGAAGAGCAAGGGCTATTTCGCCGTGACTTGTTATTTAGACTTAACAGTATCGAAATAAAACTACCGAGCTTAACTGAGCGTCAAGAGGACATTATTCCTTTGGCGTTAATGTTTCTTAAAAAGTATGCAGGTCAACGTGCACTATCGTTTTCAGTGCAAGCGCAGCAAAGTCTTCTCGATTATGCGTGGCCGGGTAATATTAGAGAACTTAATCATGTGATAGAACGGGCAGTATTATTAGCGCGCTCTGATGTTATTGATGACGATGATTTAATGTTGCCGGCACAGCGGTCAAGCTCAAGCAAGTCAAGCGATGAAGATTGGGCAGATCTTACCATGGAGCAAGCAGAGAAAAAGTTGATAGAGATAGTTTTACGAAAATACAAAGGCAATGCTAGAGACGCGGCATTGTCGCTAGGTTATAGTAAAAGTGCCTTTTATCGTCGCATGGAAAAATTTGGATTGTAATGACCAGCCCTAATTATGCCGCTAAGATATATCGGTATGTCTTTGCGGCCGCCTTACCAAGCCTTATCATAGCCCTTGCCTTACTGTGGCAAGTAAATTTATCTATGTATGGTAAGATGTTGATTTCCTTGCTGTTGATTCTTTCAGTATTTGGTTTTGCTTTTGCGGTGCGTTCTCAAGTTAACTTTCAATTACAGACCTTAAGTAATCTAGTTGAAGCAATTCATCTTGGTGATTTTAGTTTGCGTGGCAGTCGTAGTCATAATGATGATGCGTTATCTGAGCTGGTTGAACAAATTAACAAGCTTGCTCAGTCTTTGAGAGAACAACGCTTAGCCTCACAAGAAGCCTATCGATTGCTTGATAAAGTGATCAGCGAAATTAATGTTGCGATATTTGCTTTTGACGGATTAAGCCAAGTAAAACTCGCCAATAAAGCAGCGACACAGCTAATGGCGCTTAGCAGTGATGAGGTTGTCGGTGCCTCGGCAACATCTTTGGGCTTAGCGGACTTGATCATTGATAAAAGAAACCAAGTAATTGAACATGAGTTTGCTGGCGCTAAAGGGCGTTGGCAAGTGCGTTGCGATGGTTATATTGATCATGGGGTCGAACGAAAACTTCTGTTTATTCACGACATAAAACAAGTACTGCGTGATGAAGAGCTTAACGCTTGGAAAAATATCATGCGGGTGATTTCTCATGAGGTGAATAACTCGCTTTATCCGGTCTCCTCATTGAGCCAGACATTATTAACGGTGGTTAATCAAACGCCACGAGAAAGTGATTGGCTAGAGGATGTTAACCAAGGCTTGAATATTATTATTCAGCGCAGTGAACGTTTAAATGAATTTATTAAACGTTATGCAACAGTTGCTAAATTGCCTCAACCCAATAAACAACCTATTGAAGTGAAGCCGATCATTCAACGCGCGTGTCGTTTGTTTAAAGCTCAACAAATTGAACTAAAGGGCTGTGAAGATGTTGTTCTGTATATAGATCCTGCAATGTTTGAGCAAGTGTTAATAAATTTGATCAAAAATGGTATTGAAGCAGGCACTCAGGTAACAATTGATTGGGCGGTTGAACAATCAAAGTTTGTATTAACCATTTGTGATGATGGGCCGGGTATCGAGAAAGCGACTAACTTATTCGTCCCGTTTTATTCAACAAAAGCGAACGGCTCTGGTATTGGTTTAGTACTTAGTCGTCAAATCATTGAAGCACATCGTGGGGACTTGTCGCTTGCTAATCGCGCACAAGGAGGATGTTGTGCGCAAATTACCTTACCTAACTACCAACCGAGCGACGTTGAACGCTTACCAAAGCAGTAGACTTTCTCTGGTCAGGCCTCTATTCTATAACTAACTAAATTTATACATAGCGTTAGTGTTCACGCTATTTATTGAATGAGCTTTATCATGACACATGCCATTATCAGTGGTTGGGGTAAGTGCCTACCTCCCGCTATTTTATCCAACGATGACCTTGCGACATTTCTCGACACCAATGACGAGTGGATCACCACAAGAACCGGCATGAAAGAAAGACGTGTGTCGCACGTTCAAGTGAGCGAATTAGCGCATGTTGCATGTGCTAGAGCGCTAGCAGCAGCCGGAAAAAACGCGAAAGATGTTGAATTAATCGTTTTTGGTACGACTACCGCAGATGAAATATGCCCCAATGCTGCTTCCAATGTTCAACGCTTACTTGGCGCTGAAAATGCCGCTTGTATTGATGTCAGTACCGCTTGCACAGGTGGTATGTACAGCTTAACGGTGGCGACGTCGATGATTAAAAGTGGTGTGGTGAACTCGGCTTTGGTGATCGGTGCTGAATGTATTTCACCGATCATGGATTGGTCTAATCGAGACGTTGCCGTACTTTTTGGCGATGGTGCAGCGGCCTTGTATTTAGAAGCTGATGAAGAGCAGTCGGGCGTGTTGGCTGAATCACTGGGGTGCTATGGTGACTCTCGTGATATTTTGTCTGTTCAGGGGTGGGGAATGAAGTATGCCAATCAACAGCGCTATTTTGGTGAATCGAACTGGGCGTTTTTAGGACAAGAGATATTTAAAAAAGCCGTGTCGGGTATGGCGCAGGCTTGTGAAAAAGTACTAGAAAAATCAGGGTTGACGCCAAACGACATTAATCTCGTTGTGCCACACCAAGCAAATTTGCGCATCATTGATACCTTAGTCAAAAAGCTGCAAATGGATAAAGACAAGGTTTTTGTTAATATAGAAAGATATGGCAACATGTCAGCAGCCACTATTTTAGTTGCGCTCGTTGAAGCTGTTGAAGAAGGGCATGTTAGCGCTGGTGATAACTTGTTGATGCCAGCATTTGGCGGAGGATTAACGTGGAGTGCTCATATTGTTAAATGGGGACAGCGGACAGTACCTAAACAAGCAACTGACATTGACTTGCCACCTTGCCATCAAAGTGGCTTAGCGTTAGTGCGAGAAATCATCGCCAATAAGTCGGCTGAGTAGGGTTACGCTGAAAACTGTCTATACTTTATTAAATAACGAAAGGGGCAATGGCTATTTTTAAAAATTCGCGGCATTAGCGTTTGCTCATTTGGATTAACCAAACATCGCTCACGCTGCTTTATCATTATCCAAAATAGCCTTTTGCAGAAAACACAAACCAAGATCAACAGACCCTAGCGTCACTAACGATAAAAATAAAGGAGCTGGCGTGTTTAAGCGCGTAATTGAAAGCCTATTTTCGGATACTCTACAGACAGCAACATCGGCGAATTATTTTTATTTTGAAGAAAGTCGTCCTCAAACAGAATCAGTAGATAAAAAAGATGACGGTCGATCCGTTATTGGGTCTTCATATCCGCCTGTAAAGCCTTCAAAGGTGATCGTACAAGCCGATATACAAGCAGATCACCTAAGATCATTTTATGGTTTTTTGTTTGGCGAAGTTATTGATAATTCATTGGCTGATCCGTTAACGGATCAGGTTTATCAAGCAATCGAAAATCTCTTTGTGGAACCCTCGCCGCTTTTAGAAGCTTTACCGGTCTTACCTTATTCGGTAACCACGTTAATGAAAGAGCTTAATAATCCAGACTTTAATGTCGATATACTGATCGATATTATCAGTCATGAGCCGAGTATGGCGGCGGATGTGATTAAGTTAGCGAATAGCGCAGGCATACATCGCGGCGCAAAACCAGTGACGGATTTAAAGTCAGCTTTTATGGCGATGGGCAGTCAAGGATTAATGGAAGGTGTCGTTAGAAGCTATTTAAAGAACTTTGTTCCCAGTGCGACAATTTACTATCGTCGTTTTGGCGAAAATATTTGGCAGCATTGCTTAACCACTGCTGAATATGCCAAGCAACTTGCCTTAATCAACGACCCTAAGCAAGATGCCAACAGTGCTTATTTTATTGGCCTAATTTGTAATTTAGGTGAGATGATTATTTTTCAAATTTTACTGGACGCTTTTGAATATGTTGGCCCTGAGCACAACCCTAATACCTTAGCATTCCAACAAATGTTGATAAAACATGCTAAAAAACTTTCTTACGATATTGCAACTTATTGGCAGTTTCCTGAGACGATTACACGCGCACTTTCACTTCAGCTAACCTTTGCAAGGCACTCTGCCAAAGATTATCTTTCGGGTAGTGAAATCTCGCACAAACTACCCGATAATCAATTAGCGTTTATTGTTTATCAAGCCAATTTGTTAGCTGAATTAACGGTATTGCTCTCTAGTGGAAAGCTGGATACGCAGGGATACCAAGAGCGTCTTGAGATGTTGAACGGTTCTGAAAAAGCCCAGCAGTTTGGCTTAACCTTGCTTTCTTCTTAGTTTAAGGCATTTCTAACGCCTATTTTTACTTACTTCTGCGTTGTATTGTCGTGAAATAGCTGGCTATTCCTACAACAATACGCCTTGAATTAAGCAAAAAGTAGCGCGCTAGAAAGTCACCGTAAACTTAAGGCTCTGATTTTATTTTTTTCGTGCTATTTCTTATCCAAATCTGAAGTTATTTAGCGATTATTACGGCTATCTTGTTGTGCAAGTTTACGAGATTGGGTGGCCAATTTTTCAAACATTTTGGTTAACTGGAGTTGTTCTTCTGCACTTAATACTGAAAGCAGTTCTTGTTCTCTTTTGAGTGCCAACGGCACGAGTTGTTGATAAATTCCTTGCCCTTTACGTGTTAAGGTCAGTAGTGAAGAACGTTTATCACCATCGTGCGCCATTTTATCAAGTAACTTTTGCTCTAACATGCCATTAATGGCTCTGCTGGTCGGCATTTTATCTAGGTTGGCTTGTTCACTTATTTCTTTCGCAGAAAGCGGGGCATTGTTGCCTAAAACAGCCAAAACTCGCCACTGCTGACGGGAAAGATCAAATTGTCCTGTGTAGATTTGTGCTATGTTATCTGTCACTAGTGCTTGTAAGTGAGTTAATCGATAAGGAAAAAAATCATCAAGTTTTAATAGGGACATAGCTTTAATAAACATCGTAGGCACAATCAATAGTTAATCGTTAATGTATCAAAAATTTAAGTTACTTGGCGATAAAAATCTCGCGTCAGGGAATATCGAGTCACATCGATGGCGAATTTGCTTTATGTTTGATCGAGATCACGGTTTGTTATCGTTAATTTGGTAACATTTGTTACTATAATTTACATGAAAAAGGAATAACTGATGATTCAACTAGAGCAAATTCACCATGTCGCCTACCGTTGCCATGATGCAAAAGAAACCGTAGAGTTTTATCAAAATGTACTCAATATGGAATTTTTGGTGGCAATCGCCGAAGATAAAGTTCCTTCGACAAAAGCGCCGGATCCCTACATGCATTTATTCTTAGATGCGGGCAATGGCAATATTCTTGCGTTTTTCGAGCTACCTAATTCACCTAAAATGGGCCGTGATGAAAATACCCCTGACTGGGTTCAACATATTGCCTTTAGATTAAAAGATAGGGCTGCATTAGAGGCCGCTAAAGCAGAGTTAGAGGCGAAGGGAATTGATGTTGTTGGTATTACTAAACATGGCATCATTGAGTCGATCTACTTTTTTGATCCTAATGGTCATCGTTTGGAGTTAACTTACGTTTGTGGAAACGAAGAGCAAATGAAACAGCTAAAAGCGGTAGCCCCAAAAATGCTTGAAGAATGGAGTCAAACCAAAAAAGCACCTAAACATGCTGCATGGTTGCATGAGGAAGAATTTGCTTAGTGGCGAATTGCGTTTTACCTGTCCAGCTGAACACTAGAGCGTGTTGATCTTTGCGGTACAAATTTTGTTCGAGTTAAACGTGATTTAATCGAGGCTAGCGAATACCGTATAGTTATTCTATACAAATGAGCTAAAACAAAGAGTAAATCACGTTTAAACGAATCCGAAGGACAACACCCATTTGAAATTTCTACTTCGTTATTGCCTATTTATGGGGATTAACCAAGCTTCCTTTTTAACCTTCTTTTTGCTCGCTTACTCTTAAGAGTTCAATAATCGAACATAACACTTACCATCTTATGAGATATTAATTTTGGTACTATTGCGCTACTATCTTTATATAGCCATGAATTTTGTTGTTGAAAGGTGGTTGGCAATTAATGGTATGTATTGAGACGTTGAATGCACACTTAAAAAAAATCGTGTTGATATCGACGATTTTTTGCTACCTTGTTTTCAATGTTTCGGTAAGTGCTAATCAAAATTTACCTATTAAACTCGACAGTAAACCACTCAAATATGCGCCTTCTGGGTCTGGTGCGTGGATACCTTATTATATTCCTAATCAAGATCAGCCGGGTATTATTCCTGAGATCACCAATTTAATTTTACATAAGGCTCAGATTGAAGCTGAGTCAGTTATTTTACCACCTAAACGTACTAATTTTTCGCTAGAAAAAGGTTTAATAGATTTTGATTTTTTGAACCCTCAGTGGTTGCCTGATGGCATCGATCAAAGTGGTTTTGTATTTAGCATGCCGATATTACCGATCAAAGAATATTTCGTCAGTTTAAAGACATCGGATAAAGAGACATTTGAATTAAGCAAAGATAATCCTAAGCTTAGAATTGGTACGGTAAGTGGCTATTATTATCATGACGAAGCACTGTTTGAACGAGATGATTTTCCGAGCGAAAAAGCGATTGTGCAAGCCTTGGCGTCAGGACGCATCGAACATGCTATTCTTGGAGATTTACCTGCGCTCTATTGGGCAGAAAAATTAGGGGTATCTCTTGAGTTTGACCAATTGCACAGTGACGGATTTTTGCATATCCGTTTGAGAAGTGAGCACAAAGACTTACTTCCTCAATTTAACAATGCCATTATTGAGCTTAAGCAAAATAGTGCGTTTCAACGCATTATAGAAAGGTATGTTCATTAATTATTTGACAGATACAATATAGAGCTAACATGATGCTGAGTGTTAAAGTCTTTATGATAATATTGCTAAATGAATCAATATTATGATGATGGTTAGAATGTGTTTACACATTTGTTTTACTGAATAGTTAGAGATGTTTTCTTACACTGATTTTTATAAGGGCTAATCTGGCTGAGTAAACGGCCTAGTGGAATTCAATTTATCCTCATCAACCAATCTCATTAAATGGCCGTTTTTAAATCTGAGATATAAATAGCAAGGAGTATTCCACAGCTAATTAAGTGAAACTTATAGGTAAATGTGTATAATACAACGTTTTCAATTAGATACCAAAAAGGAACTTTATGAACTTTTTATCAAAAATGAGTCGTTTAGGCGTTGTTACTTTAGCTGCTCTTTCGTTAAATGTTATGGCTAAAGATGACATTGGACAATATTCAATACCAACACTTCTAGAAAGTCAAAAGGCAAAACAGGCCTTACATAGTGACATTAAACTTTATTTTGGTACGCAAGCGCACGGCGAGACGCAAAGTACGTATGGTGAAGTGATGACGAATAAAAAAACGAATGCCTTTATGAAATCAGATCTAGAAGCTTGTGAGTGGGTGATGCTAAGTGCACTTAAGGCGCTTCAAGAAAGAGCCAAACGTGAAGGGATGAATGCTGTCGTTAATATTCAATCTTATTATAAAAAACGAGAGTTTATCTCTGAGACTGAATTTGAATGTGGTGCTGGCAATGTTATTGCAGGGGTTACTCTTAAAGGGACGTTGGTAAAAATTTAGTTTCATAATAATAGAAAGCCTTTGGAAATATAAGTCGCCAAAGGCTTTCTATATTAAATCGTCAATAAGTTACCGTTAGATAACACCACGCTCCATTTGATCTAACTCTATTGAGTCAAATAGCGCTTGGAAGTTACCTTCACCAAAGCCTTGATCATTGACTCGCTGTATCAATTCAATGAAGATGGGCCCAAAGAGATTTTTAGTAAATATCTGCAGTAAATAAGTATTATCTGCTTGGCTATCAACAAGGATTTGATGCTGTCTGATTTTTTCTTTATCTTCCTTAACCCATGGTACGCGATCAAAAATACTGTCGTAGTATTCAGGCATGATGTTAAGGGTTTGAATTGAAGACTTATCAAGCTTATCTAAAGACGCAACAAGATCATCGGTTAAAAAGGCTAAATGCTGTACGCCAGGCCCTTTGTATTCATCCAAATATTCATCAATTTGGTTGTTGTTATCGTCTTTACCTTCATTAATTGGGATACAGAAGGTTTTACACGGTGATTGCAATGCGTAAGACAATAATGCGGTTTTTTGACCTTTAATGTCAAAGTAGCGAACTTCACTAAAACCAAAAACGTTTTTATAAAAATCAGCCCATTGTTGCATGGTACCTTTGTGAACATTATTGGTTAAATGATCAATGGCCAAAAAGCCTTTGTCTTCAACAATAACAGGGTCTGATAACTGTTCGAAATCGTCTTCATAAATCGAACCCGTGTCGCCCCATTGGTCAATGAAATAAATAAGACTGTCACCAATACCGAATATTGCCGGATAGGGAAGATCTTTGTTGGTGGTGTCATTAGCAGGTTTTGCTCCACGCTCCACGGCGATATCAAAAGCTTGTTGTGCATTTTTTACACGCCAGCCCATTGAGCAAATGGAAGGGCCATGTTGTTTAGCAAAGCCGGCGGCGAACCCTGAAGGCTCCCTGTTGAGTAAAAAGTGAATATCGTTTTGGTTATAGTAGGTGATATCTTTACCTTTGAATTTTTTGGTTTTGGAAAAACCAAAATCGGTAAACACTTTGTCCATAAAAGTTACATCAGGAGTTGCATACTCAGTGAATTCAATTCCGCATAAATTTAATGGGTTGTTGTTATCCATTATTTATATCCTCTTGGCTATCGCCTAATTTAGTATCATATGTGACTATTATTGGCGGTTGAGCGCACAATTCCTAGAGCCCAAAAAGCAATTTAGCGGCTGGTTATGAGAGGTTTTCGAAGTAAAGTTACCTTTACGATTTATTTATGCTAGGTAAGCAACGCCGATAACTATACAAAAAGTAAGGATATTATTTTTTGACCTGTTTCCGATTGTTTACAGTGGTAGATGAATGCTGTTCAGAAAAGTTTATTGTTATGATAAATAAGCAAAAAAGAGATTAATTAAACCTTGATTTAGATCAAATTTTTTTGCTAATCGTGTAGAGCTATACCGGTAATTTGCATCATTTTTGTACTTTAATTTATGCCGTTATGGTAGTAATTGTTATCAAATACTTTTTCAAGGCAGAATACGGCAATGGTGTAGATGGTCGTTAATGTGGAAGAATAGATATGAGGATAATTCATGATAAATGAAAAAAGCAGACCAAGGGGAGAACTTGGCCTGCTATATAAAGCAAATAAACTAACAAGCTTAACTGATAACGCAACAACACCCCTGTAACTGCCTTTTCTTTGCTTGCTAATTGGCTGCTTAAAATGCAAATCTCAGTGGTCATCTGAGATATTTCAAGATTAACAAAAAGATTTTAGTTCGCCAAATAACCACTACCATTTTACCGACGTTTATTGTAAATAAATGTAAAAATAATGTTACGTTGAATGTAAATTTAGGATTCGTATATATCGTAAACTTGATAGGTATTATTGCCCTTTAACCTTATTTATAAAGGGCGAAGCGAAAAGTGATTGGGCTAGAATGAGTTGATGTTTTGCGTGATTTTTGTACGCATTTGCTCAAGCAGTTTGTACATTTGTAATTGGTTATTGGCGCGAACGAAATTATGCTCAGCATAGTTTGTTTTAAAGTAACTGTCACCATTGAGGTAATCGGTTAGAAAGCGAATACCAATCATATAGGGCAATAGTAATGCGCCGACAACTAGGCTGGATTGTTCTTGCTCCGTTAAGGTGTCTTTTAGTTCACTTATATAGCCTTTGGCTAATGCGCTTAAGATGTCTGTACGTATTTTCATGCGTTCTATTTGTTTGCCATCTTCAGGGAGATTTGAGCAGCACGTTCGCACCATATCACCAAAATCATGCATCACCAGCCCTGGCATACAGGTATCTAAGTCAATGACGGCCACTGGCTCATTAGTACTGGCGCTAAAGAGCAGATTATTGATCTTGGTGTCGTTGTGCGTGACTCTCAATGGTAAACTTGCTTCTAAATCAGCGACCTCAGCGATAAACGCCCGTTGTGCTAAACAAAAATCAACCAATTGTTGGCATGAAGATAAACGCCCGTCGAAATTAACCTGTATCGCCGATTTAAGCTGTTCTAATCTAAAATCTAAACGATGGAAATCTTTAATAATGATATTAAGTTTTTGAGGGTCAAAATCACCTAATGCATTGGTAAACTGAGCAAAGGCTGCTGCGACCTGTTCAGCTTGTTTGGCGGTTTCAACAAACTCATGAGTCCGACAATTTTTAATGTAGGCTAATACGCGCCAATAGCCTTGTTGTTCCGTTAATAATTGCTGATTTTGATTGGCAACTTGCTCAAGCGGTATTAACGCATATGCGCCTTGTTGATATTTTTTTTGTAGGTGCTTTGCAATGAGTTTCGCGTTATTAACCACATCATCGGGTTTAGTAAAAACGTGATGGTTAATTTTTTGCAGTACCAATTTGTTCGTCGGGCAGCTTACTAAATACGTTGTGTTAATTAAGCCTTTGCCTAATGGAGAGACTGAGCAATCATCTATACAACAATTGTAGTTAGCTAAAACGCTAGACAATAGGGGCTGGGCAGTGGCAATACTCATATAATGTGAGCTAATTAACTGGGCTAATTAGCAAATAATCCTTTCTCAAATAATAACGCTAGATGCTGATCGACAGTCTGTCTATCTGCCGCGTATGTTACGCCAAACCAAAGGTCATGTGAAGCAACAACTTCAATGGTATTGCCTTCTAATGTGATCAGGCGTTTCGCAGCTTCAGGAAGATAGCATTCAGCATTTTCGCCGCCAAGCATTGAAAACTGTTCGCTAAGTAACGTTTCAATTGCGCTAAAGATTGAAACATTAAACGTCCAAAAGTTCATCGATACTAAATCTTTATCACTAAAAATCACCAGGTCACCCGCGTGGTTTACACCACTGATTTGCTTGTTTTGCGCGCTGATGTCGGTGATTTCGACGATATTAGTAAGGTGAAGGTCTTGATCAAGCTGACATAAGCCACGATTAACACCGCCATAAACAGAAAGTGTCTTACTCACTGGATAGGCTATCAGGTAGTGATTATTGGGTTGTGCTTTGTACTTATCTCGACTTAACTGAAATGCCGCTTGGCCATAAAAATCGTCACCATTAATCACGGTAAATGGATGTTTTAGATGATGCCTACAGCACCAAAGCGCATGGGCAGTGCCTAATGGTTTAGCTGTTTCGGTTATGCTTTTGCAGGACGAAGGTAAATCACTCGGATCTTGATAAACAATAGCGATGTTCAATAAACCTTGTTCAAAGGTCGATTGATTATCAGTAACTTGGTGAATGAGTTGCTCAATGACTTGTTGGTGCTTGCGCTGGCATACCAGGATTACCTTACGGTAGCCCGCTTGATAAGCAAGTTCAATGTTATAAAACCAGAGCGGTTGTTGCTTTGGCCCAAACAAGGCAAATTGTTTTGGGCTTCCGTAGCGGCTGCCGTTTCCCGCGGCTAAAATAACTAAGGTGTCTAACAAGATTATTCCCTCATCATCTTATGGTTAGCACTTAGCTCACAATGGCTAACGGTGCAGCACTTTGCCACTGCCCACGTGTAAAATCTGGAACATCCTTACTATTACTGCGATCGTTAACCGATGCTATGCTCAACGGCATAATAGCCGACCATGCAGCAGCATCATAGACATCTTGATCAAGTGCTTCACCATTTCTTAAGCAATACACCATGCGCCACAGCATTAAAAAGTCCATGCCACCATGACCACCATTGCGCTCAGCCTCTTCACCCATTCGGACCCAAAGTGGATGATCATAATAGCTTTGCCATGGCTTCATGTTGCGATCCCAATGGTGGTATGAATAATGACTAGGTGCCTTTCCCTTTTGTCCATTGGTTAACCATTGGCGGTGTTTTTGTTCGTACTGTTGTTGATAGAACTGCTTGATCGGTGATGGAACATGCTCCAATGCAATTTTATTGGGGAAACCAGAGAATGCGCCATTGGTTCCTTGGATATAGTTATGGCGAGAATACGGTCTTGGGGTAGTCGTATCGTGTTGTACCATAATTGTTCGCCCTAATTTTGTCTTAATTACCGTGGTATTCATGTCTCCGGCAATGTAATTTACTTGGTTGCGTTGATGAGATGGTGAAAACTCTCGTTTAGCATAAGCAGCTCTGCCAATAGCGGGAGTGCTTGTTGACGTTAGGTAATCAAAACGATCGCCACGATTGATATTCATGTATTGAGATATCGGCCCTAGTCCATGGGTAGGGTATAAATTACCGTTAGCTTTAGTATGCCAGTGGGTGCGCCACGAACCTGTTTTTCTTTCAATCTCTTTCATTTGCCAGCGCAGTTCATGAATATAGGCAGCTTCACCATGAAGCAGCTCGCCGAATAACCCTTTTCTGACCATGTTAAGCACCATTAGCTCGTCACGGCCGTAGCAAACATTTTCCATCATCATGCAGTTTTTTTGCGTCCGTTCAGCTGTGTTCACCAATTGCCAACACTCTTCGATGCTGGTCGCTGCTGGCACTTCAACAAAGGCATGTTTGCCACTTTCCATGGTATCTACCGCCATTGGGGTATGCCAGCGCCACGGTGTTGAGATAATGACAATATCAATATCATCACGATTTAGCATATCTCGATAGGCTAAATTACCTTGTGTATATTGGCTTGGTTGTGGCAGGTTTTGCTTGCTTATATACGCTAGCGATCGATCGACAACTTGTTGATCAATATCACAAATGGCTTTAATTTCTACGCCATCTAAATGACAAAAATGCTGAACATGGCCATAGCCGCGCTCTCCAACACCGATAAAACCGACCCTAACAATGTCTAACTTTGTTGTTAAACCAATGACAGATTTCTGATTAGCACCTTGGCGGTTGGGGGTTAAAGGTTGTTGTGCACAGCCTGTTGCCATGGCTGTTGTTGATACAGCGGCAATGGCTTTTAAAAATTGACGTCTGTCGTTTGAATTCATCGCATTCCCTGTTCTGTTCGAATTATTGTTTTTTCTATACCGTACTGGGATTCTCGCGATTTGACAATCATTATCCGAAGGACAGCGCCCATTTGAAATTTCTACTTCGTTATTGCCTATTTATTGGGAATAACCACATTACATAGGCTCTGTCTTGTATAAATTTCAAATGAACAGCTGCAAAAATGTCCATCAAAGATCAGCACGCTCTAGTATATCAAGATGAATAGTGCTAATAATAGTGCGGAAATTATTTGCTAAAGCTTTGATATGATTAACTTCTCTGTAGCTCGTGTACTGTTTGCTTTCTTAGCATCGCTGTTTATCGTAAGCACGTATTTATCACCATATTCATTTAGTTGGTTAATTAAAATTCTACCGATTGTGGTGTTGATTCTGATGACGTTTCAGTTTGTTAACGTCAAGGCTAAAAAGCGGTTATTGATTGGATTATTATTCTCAAGCATGGGGGATATTTGGCTCGACACAGGACGAGAACAATATTTTCTTTATGGCTTAGCGAGTTTTTTTCTTGCCCATCTAATGTATATAGCCGCGATAAAACCGCAACTGAAGTTAATCAAACAGTCTTCAAATGCCTTGGTTATCTCGTTTTATTTGTTAAGTGGTGCAGTGGTCTTTTATTTTTGCCTGCTCGAGAATCTCGGTGAGATGTTTATCCCTGTATTTGCTTACATGAGCGTGTTAATTGGTATGGCAATTTCAACATTACTCAGTCCATACCGTAACTATTGGCTGGTTATTGGCGGTGTAAGCTTTGTGATCTCGGATACCATTATTGGCTTGAATAAGTTTTATCTAAGCTCGCCAATTGATCATAGTATCATTATGTTTACCTACTATTTAGCGCAACTTGGTTTGGTGACTGGCTTTTGGTTAGCATCTTCTGATAGAGGGGGCAAATTAAACCGCGAAAGGTCAACTGACCCTAGTTAAGCTGTTGATGTTGCATAGCGATCTGCTTTAAGTTTTCGACCAATGGATTGATTTTTTCATAAGCTAAGACGATTTCACGCGTAAGCTTTAATCCATCGATGCTTTGAAAGACGACATCAGTATGTTCTAACACCTCAGGGTGCGCAGGTACGAGTGCGCACCCTAAACCAGCTTTCACCAATCCTAGGGCATAGTCGATAGTTTGTATTCTTGCTCGAATATCTAACTCCACGCCAGAAAGTGCTAACGTTTCATTTAGCGCTTGCCAGGCAAGACATGGTGTGCGCTGAATAATCGCGACTTGATGTAAGTCAGCGATGGTCACTTTATCAAGTAATGTCAGTGGTGAACGGCTAGGGATAGCTAATACGTAATCTTCTTGCCAAAGGTTAATATATTCTTCATCGGCTCTAAGTTCTTCTTTTAATATGATCCGCGCATCACAATTTTCTTGATGCGGAACTAAGGTAAGCGCCATATCAATCTGTGCACCAGTAAAATCTTTCAGCAAAGCACTCATCCGTTTAACGCCAAGACCTCGAGTGACGCCAAGCAAAAAGGTGCTCTTATCTTTTTGGTTAATAAAACTCTGTTTGATCGCAGCTGCTTGCCCAAGTAATTGCAAGGCCAATGGATAGAGTTTGTCACCATGTTCTGTCACTTCGATACCGCGGGTGTGGCGAACAAATAACTGCTTTTTTAGTTCGTCTTCGAGTTGACTTATCGCCGCAGAAATTGAGGGTTGAGCGATATAACAGGCTTTTGCAGCACCACTAAAGCTGCCATTTTCAACTACCGCGACAAAGTATTTTAATGCGCGTAAATCCATAATGATGTTTTGCAGGTAAAATTCTATTATAGAAAAAAACTATATCAGGTAAAGATAAATTATATTTTAACTTTATCAAAGTTTTGCCTATTCTGTGGTCAATTTTAAATTTGGTATAGTTATTCTTATATAGGGATTTCACATGTCTTCATCTGCAAAACGTCCAAGCTTTAATTGGCAAGACCCATTATTACTCGATTCAATTCTTTCTGAAGAGGAGCGCATGATCCGCGACAGTGCTCATCAGTATTGTCAGGAAAAACTGATGCCGAGAGTACTTGAAGCTAATCGAAATGAAACTTTTGATGTAGAGATCATGAGAGAACTGGGTGAACTTGGATTACTTGGCTGTACGATCGAAGAAAAATACGGGTGTGCTGGAGTCAACTATGTTACCTATGGTTTAGTTGCTCGTGAAATTGAACGTGTTGATAGTGGTTACCGCAGTGCGATGAGTGTTCAGTCGTCGTTAGTAATGCACCCGATTTACGCCTATGGTAGCGAAGAGCAAAAAATGAAGTACTTACCTAAGCTTGCTACCGCAGAATTAATTGGCTGTTTCGGTTTAACAGAGCCTAATTCGGGTTCTGATCCTGCCAGTCTTTCAACTCGAGCTGTCGCTGTTGATGGCGGTTACCGACTTACCGGTAACAAAATGTGGATCACTAACTCTCCGATCGCTGATATTTTTATTATTTGGGCCAAGCTTGATGGTGTGATTCGTGGTTTTATTCTTGAAAAAGGCATGGAAGGCTTATCGGCTCCTAAAATTGAAGGTAAGTTTTCACTTCGCGCTTCAATCACAGGTGAAGTGGTCATGGATAACGTTTTTGTTCCACAAGAGAACTTATTACCAAACGTTCAAGGGTTATCAGGCCCCTTTGGCTGCTTGAATAAGGCGCGTTATGGTATTGCTTGGGGGGCATTAGGTGCAGCAGAGTATTGCTGGCATAGTGCTCGCCAGTACACGCTAGATCGTGAACAATTTGGCCGTCCACTTGCAGCGACACAATTAGTGCAAAAGAAGCTTGCTGACATGCAAACTGAAATCACCACCGGGCTTTTTGCTTGTTTACAAGTCGGGCGTTTAATGGATGCCGATGCGTTGGCACCAGAGGCTATTTCATTGGTGAAGCGTAATTCATGTGGAAAAGCGTTAGAAATTGCTCGCATTGCTCGTGATATGCATGGCGGTAATGGTATTAGTGATGAATTCCATGTCATTCGTCATATGATGAACCTTGAAGCGGTAAATACCTACGAAGGCACACATGATATTCATGCCTTGATCTTAGGTAGAGCACAGACAGGTCTACAAGCGTTTTTCTAAATAATAACTTGCTGAAAGGATAACGATTAATGCGATCACTTAATCGTTATCCTTGTTCATTATTTCTAAGGTTGGTTGCGATGCCATACCAAGCTAGCAAACCACTAACACAAAAATTGCCAAGATTGCCACTAGGGAGTGCTAATGTCAGATCGCAATCAGCTCGTTAAAGAAGCATTTGTTCGCAAAGTCCTCACCAATGATTTACCGCAAGTTAGCCAAACGTTGTCTCCTCAATCTGTTGGCTTAAGTGATGAAGAACTGGTCGATATGTTTGAAACGCAAGTGTTGAGTCGACACTTAGATTTACACTCTCGTGTAATGCAGAAACAAGGACAAAGTTTTTATACCATTGGTAGCTCTGGTCATGAAGGTAACGCGGCCTGTGCCAAAGCATTCAATGTTGATGACATGGCCTTTTTGCATTATCGCAGCGGTGCCTTTGTTATACAGCGCAGTAAAAAATTACCGGGCCAAACCCCCATTTATGACATGTTATTGTCATTTGCAGCCAGTAAAGAAGATCCGATATCTGGGGGACGACATAAAGTGCTTGGCAGTAAGGCATTATTTATCCCGCCGCAAACCAGTACTATTGGTTCTCATTTACCGAAAGCAATGGGCACGGCATTTGGAATTGATCTTGCCAAACGCCTTCATATGGATTTGGAATTACCGCATGACAGTATTGTGCTATGCAGCTTTGGTGATGCCTCACAAAACCATTCCACCTCTCAAGGAGCAATTAACAGTGCCGCTTGGGCGAGTTATCAGTCGATACCGATGCCGATAGTGTTTGTTTGTGAAGACAATGGCATAGGAATTTCAACGTCGACACCAACAGGGTGGGTAGAAGCTAACTATAAGAACCGAGCGGGCTTAGTGTATATCAGTTGTGATGGCTTAAACTTACTTGATACCTATCACGCGAGCATGAAAGCGGCAGAAATAGCGCGTAAGCGTCGCTGTCCGGTATTTTTGCATATCAAATTGGTGCGTTTACTTGGTCATGCTGGTTCAGATGCAGAATTTGTTTATCGTAAACAAGCGAGTATTGAAGCCACGGAAGCACAAGATCCGCTGCTACATAGTGCAGCATTATTAATAGAAAATAACATTTTAGATGCGGCTAAAATCGTTGAAATATACGAAAGTGCAGCTAAAAAAGTCGAAAAAGTCGCCGAACAGGTAATCAACCGCCCAAGATTGTCTAGCCCTGAAGAGGTCATGGCAAGCTTGATACCAGCAAAAAGCAACAAACGACCAGTTGCCAGTTTAACCGAAGAACAACGTCAGCCATATTTTGCACATGAAAAGCATAATTTAAATAAAAAGCAACACTTGGCCAAACTACTCAATTGGACGTTGATGGACTTGATGGCCCAACATGATGACATCATCATGTTGGGAGAAGACATTGGTCGTAAAGGTGGTGTCTATAATGTCACGGCTAAATTACATGAGCGCTTTGGTAATAATCGCGTATTAAATACCTTGTTAGATGAGCAATCGATTTTAGGTGGAGCGATTGGTTTAGCGCATAATGGCTTTTTACCGATCCCTGAAATCCAATTTCTTGCCTATGTCCATAACGCCGAAGATCAAATTCGCGGTGAAGCGGCAACCTTGTCGTTTTTCTCTAATCAACAATACAGCAATCCAATGGTCATACGTATCGCTGGACTTGCTTATCAAAAAGGCTTTGGCGGTCACTTTCATAACGATAATTCATTTGCTGTATTTCGCGATATTCCAGGGGTGATTCTAGCCTGTCCTTCTAATGGTCAAGATGCAGTTGAACTTATGCGGACATCGGTTCGTTTAGCCCATGAGCAGCAACGCGTCGTGGTGTTTTTAGAACCGATAGCCCTATATATGACTAAAGATCTTCATCAGGAAGGTGATGGTTTATGGACCTTTGAATACCCAGCGCCTGAACAAGCGAGTGAAGCTCAGCAAGAGATCAGTTTAAAAGTGTCGACTTATGGAGAAGGAAAAGACATTTGTATTTTAACCTATGGAAATGGTTACTACTTATCGCGTCAAGCAGAGAAAATACTTGCCGAGCAAAATATTCATTGTCGCGTGGTGGATCTGCGTTGGCTAGCGCCATTGGATGAGCAAGGTATTTTGGCGCAAGTGGCTGAGTGTGACCAAGTACTCATCGTTGATGAATGTCGTAAAACAGGCTCGATCAGTGAAGCGTTAGTGACTTTGTTAGTTGAATCTAATCAACAACATAAATCAATAGAGCGTATTTGTGCTCATGATAGTTTTATTCCGCTGGGTAGCGCTGCTTATCAAGTCTTACCGTCATGCCAAGACATTGTTGATAAAGCACTCGTGATGCAAGCGAAAAAGACGGGTGGTAAAGGATAACTTATGAGTAAAAAGCAAACAGCCGTTGTTATTTGTCCAGGTCGCGGCACTTATAATAAAGAAGAACTGGGTTACCTCGCAAGATACCATCAAGATAAATTGGCAATGATCAACCTCATTGATGATTATCGAGAGCAACAAGGGCAACCAGCAATCAAAGCACTTGATGGGCAGGCAAACTATCAAATGCGTCAGCATACTGCAGGGGAGAATGCTTCAGCGCTTATTTATGGTTGTGCGTTGGGGGATTTCCATTCGATTGATCGTGATAAATACGACATTGTTGGCGTGACGGGTAACTCGATGGGGTGGTATATTGCACTGGCACTTGCTGGGGTACTAAAACCGCTTGAGGCAATTACCTTAATTAACACCATGGGTTCAATGATGAGTGCAGGTGTTATTGGCGGCCAATTAATTTATCCCGTGGTTGATGAAGACTGGCACGAGGATAAACTCGCTTTTGAACGGGTCATGCAAACCTTATCAGAAGTTAATCAAGGCGCGGGCAATGAAGTCTATTTATCGATAAACCTTGGTGGTTATTTAGTATTTGGTGGCAACAACTCTGGTTTAAAGGCCTTAGAACAGGCATTGCCAGTGGTCCAAGACCGCTACCCAATGAACCTGTTTAATCACGGTGCTTTTCACACGCCGTTAATGAACGATATTGCCGTAAAAGCTCAAAATGAGTTGCCAATCAGTTTATTCGATACGCCTGAAATCCCACTTATTGATGGTTTAGGGAAAATTTGGCAACCATATTCTACTGATTTAGCTCAGCTTTACAGTTATACCCTTGGCTATCAAGTGACACAGCCTTATGATTTTGCCAAAGCTGTCGAAGTTGCGCTAAAAGAATTTGCACCGGACAAATTGATTATTTTAGGGCCAGGTTCTACGTTAGGCGGCTCTGTGGCGCAAAACCTGATTAAACATCGTTGGCTTGGCATTGATAGTAAAGCAAGCTTTATTCAACAGCAAAAACAAGCGCCATTTGTGCTTGCCATGGGCTTAGCTGAGCAACGAAAGTTAGTGGTATAACTGTCTTTAGTCGATAAGCTAAATGCGCGTTAAAAGCTCGCTCTTGACGCGCAAGGTTGCTTTAACTATTCGCCCTAAACAATTGAAACATTGGGGAATACGAAATTTACTATCGATAACTAAAGTTAATTGCGAACGTGCTTTATTTTTATCTCGGTCTAACAGTAGAATGCCGCTTTAGTTGATTAGATTAGGGATCAGGTTCGGCGATGATAAAAGATATCGATAACTTACAAGCCAAGTTAACGGCTATGCTTGTCAGTCAACAATCAAAATGGTCGCAGGGAAAGGTTGCCGATTACATTCCTATGCTTGCAAATGTTGATCCCTCATTGATGGCGGTATCAGTTGCTACAATAGATGGCAAACAGATCAGCGCTGGCCAGCATGATTACCCATTTTCCATTCAAAGCATTTCTAAAATCTTTGGTTTAGTGATGGCGATGAATCGCCTTGGTGATGACCTCTGGCAGCGTGTTCATATGGAACCATCGGGCCAACCGTTTAACTCTATTATTCAGCTTGAATGGGAAAAAGGTATTCCTCGTAATCCTGTCATTAATGCCGGCGCTATTGTCGTAGCTGATGTTTTAGCAAGCCATTACTCAACCAGTCAGTTGGCATTTGTCAGCTTTATGCGTCAATTAGCGAATGATGAGCATATTCATATTGATCATCAGGTTTATCAGAGTGAACTGACTAGCGGTAATCGCAATGCTGCATTGGCCTATTTGATGAAGGGCTTTAATAATATAGAGTCAGAAGTTTCAGACGTCCTAAATCACTATTTCGCTCAGTGCTCGCTGGCAATGAGTTGCGACCAACTGGCGCGGAGCGCGCTCTTTTTGGCTAATAAGGGGGTAGACCCACTTTCGGGTAATGTTATTTGCTCGAAGAAAGATGCGCATCGGGTTAATGCGATTTTGTCAACCAGTGGCATGTACGACCAATCTGGAGAATTTGCTTTTTCGGTAGGGTTGCCGGCGAAAAGTGGTGTTGGTGGTGGCATCCTTGCAGTGGTTCCTAACTACGGGGTGATATGTGCTTGGAGCCCACCGTTAAACAGCTTTGGCAATTCCGTGGTTGGTATGAACATTATTGCAGCATTAGCTGAAGAGCTAGGCCTTTCAATATACTAACGCGGAATGCAATCGCCTAAGGTTATTATGCTATTGCTAATAGATCACCTGGCTGACAATCTAACGCCGTACAAATATCAATCAAAGTGGTAAAGCGTATTGCTCTTACTTTACCACATTTGAGCTTTGACAAATTTGCCATAGTAATACCAACCTCGTTGGACAATTTTAACTAAAGGCAACGTAGATTGAATCTACCGTTGTCGATATTTTCTTTAGGCCTTCATCTTGGCGAATGAATGGCTTTTTTTATTGATATTAACACTTTTATAACAAAGGTTTAGGTCGAAAAATAAATTCCTAGGATATTTCCAGTGAACTCGCTAAAATTAGTGAATTACCTTCAGTTTAATGGTTGAAAATGGTCTCACCTAGAAAAAAGAATGAAGCAGAATTAATTGCTGCTTTTAAAACCTTACTTAAAGATCAATGTTATGGATCGCAAGGGCAGCTAGCACAAGCATTGGCTGAGCAGGGCTTTACTAACATGTCGCAAGCCAAGATATCGCGTTTACTGTCCAAGCTTGGTGCGGTGAAAATGCGTAACACCAATAGTGAAGTCGTCTATATTTTACCAGATGAGTTGGCTATCCCTAAATCTAAGCAAGCGATTGAATCAGTGGTGATGAGTGTTAAGCACAACAATATGCAAATTGTTGTCAAAACTGGCATCGGCGGTGCGCCGCTAATCTCACGTATGCTTGATAGCTTAGGTGAATCTGTCGGAATTTTAGGAACATTAGCAGGGGATGACACCATATTCATTGCGCCCTCAGATGCCAATAAAATAGAAGAGATCACTCAAGGGATCCGTAAAAAATTAGGCTTGAGTTAACGCGATATTTTTTAAGCCCAATCAAAAATATACCGAGAGCGGCTCGAAAACGGCTGCTCGGGGTAAAGCATCACCGGCGTCAAATCATTAATATAATCTTTACTAACCGCTCTAACAGGCTCTAAACAAAAGCCAGCATGTTGTTGATAGCATTGCCCTGACTTTCCAATACGACTGCCATCTAGGTAATTACCGGTGTATAACACCATAGCGGGCTGATCTGTATATAAGGTTAATCGTATTTTCGAGTCTTTATCAAAAACTTGTGCAGCAAAACTCATGTGTTTTCTTGCATTATCATTGAGCAGCCAATAGTTATCAAAACCGTGGGCAAGCTTCACCTGCTTATCATTGCTGTAGAGATGATCACCGATATACTTTTTTGAGCGAAAATCTTGCGGTAAACCATTCACCGGTGTGATGTCGCCATTGGGATAAATATTATCATCCATTGGTAAAAAAGCATCGGCATTGAGGGATAGCTTGTGTCGCTTAATGTCATCGGATTGATGGCCAGCCAAATTAAAATAACTATGTTGAGTTAGGTTAACGATAGTGGGTTTGTCTGTTGCGGCAAAGTAATCAAGAATAAGTTCATTGTCATCATTGAAGGTATAAGTGACAACAAACTCAACGTTGCCAGGAAAACCCTGATCACCATCTTTACTTAGGTAAGTTAGTGTTAGGGTCGCGCTTCGATCATCGCTGGAAGTGCTGGCTTGCCAAAGTTGTTTATTAAGTCCTTTCGGCCCGCCATGTAGTTGGCTGTCAGGAGTATTTAACGGTAACTGATATTCTTGGTTGTCTATGGTGATTTTCCCACCTCGTAGACGCCCGGCATAACGACCAATGATGGCACCGAAATAGCAATTGTCGTCCTCATAACCTGCAATATTGTCATAACCTAAAACGATATCTTTTTTGCTACCACTTGCATCCGGAAATAAGATTTGAGTAATGATTGCTCCAAAATTAGTGATTGAAATTTGGTTGCCATGAAGGTTAGTTAGTTGATAGAGAGCAACGGGTTCTCCACTCGATAATTTGCCAAAGGGCTTTTTTAGTATTCTGTTAATTCCCGTGGTATTACTATCACTCATATTGTCGCTCGAAAATGTAAAGGCAGTTGCTATCTTAAGTTAATAGCGGCTATGTGGTTACTCGTCACTATACCCTAGGTAATAACGTCTGCCTAGCAAGATTAACCTAGGTACATTGCAATAAAGTGTTTAGAATGAGAGAGATAACAAAGGTCAAAGACCCTAGGATCCGAGTGGAGTATTATAATGTCTGAGCAAGAATCGCATCGTCTATTAACCCTTAAAAATCTCGGTATATTTCAGTTTAAGCTAATGCTTGATGCATTTCGCGATATTTTATTGAGCCCTGTAGCCATAGGCTGTGGCATCATTGATTTACTTAAAAATAACAACGAAGAACATAGTTATTTAAAAAGATTAATGGCCGTAGGACACCTGAGTGATCAATGGTTGAATCTATTTAGTTATCGCAGTAAAAAAAATACAGTTGAAACAGCTGGAGCTGATTTGACGCAACATCTGGTTAAAACGGCGGACTCGCAAACGCTTGATGAAGTTGTTGATAAGATAGAAGATGTTATTCGAGAGCACATTGCAAAAGATAACCAGAGCGCTAAATCATTACAGGCGATGCAACAACAACTAAAGCAAATCCACCAGAAACTAAGCAAAGCGAACAAAGGTAATATTGATAATGAACCTCAAAAGTAAAATTATTTGGATCACCGGTGCTTCTTCGGGTATTGGAGAAGCATTAGCGCAAGCTTGTGCACATAAAGGCGCCATCTTGATATTGTCAGCACGCAACCAAGATAAACTTGAAGCGTTAAAACAACAATTACCTAATGCTGATGCTCACCAGGTTATTCCTATCGACTTATCTATGCCAGATACCATTAAAGAACAAATAGGTGCTCAATTTGACGAGATACCACGTATTGATATTTTGGTGAATAATGCCGGAATTGGGCAGCGCGGTTTTGCCAAAGAGACAATCTTGGATGTACAACGCAAGGTCATGGAAGTGAACTATTTTGGTGCTGTGGCAATGACACAATTGGTTTTGCCAAAAATGCTTGCTCAAGGTGGTGGCATGATTGCAACGGTTGCTAGTGTCGCCGGACTCGTTGGTGGTAAAAGTATGGCGGGATATGCCGCATCAAAACATGCCATTATTGGCTATATGGATTGCCTTAGAGCTGAAGAAAGCGATAATGGTATTCAAGTGCTTAATATTTGTCCTGGATTTGTCAAAACTCAAATTTCTGTCAATGCCTTTAAAGGTGATGGTAGCCAATTCAATGCCATGGCAAACTCTATTGCCAATGGAATATCGGTAGCGGCGTGTGCCACAGGTATCGTTAAAGCGATAGAACAAGAAAAAGCACAAGTCATTTTAGGCAAAGGGATCAGTTATTGGGCGCCTACCATCTACCGTTTCTTTCCCAGTTTATTTCGTCGATTAAGTGCAAAAAAGAACTTTCGCGAATAGGGGACAGTTGTCACTATTTGGCGTATTTTTGCAGACTTAAGTTCATAACATAAACTAAATGTATCGACTAACTTATTACGCGTTTCTTTACTTTTATTAATTTATGCAATATATTGCGCAATATGTTGCGTAATTATAAAGGCTGGTCATTGTGTCTGCTAACTTGAATCGATTGGGTTTTTTGCCTAAAGAGGCATTTGATTTTGCTTCGTTAATGGAAAAACAAGCAAAGCCAGTCTACGAAGAAATGGGGATTGTCATCCCTGTGATCACAACCTCAACTTTAGTACTAATTCAACAGCTTAAAGTTGCCTCACTACTGGATATCGCCCGTGGACTCAATATATCGCATCAACTAGCAGCGCAGCGGATAAAAAGTTTAATGAAATTACAACTTCTTTATGCTGAGAAAGATGTCAGTGATAAACGGAAAACTAACTACTCCTTAACGGAACTTGGTGAAGCACAAGCACAACTCGTGTCGGCCTACCTCGACCAAGCAGACCAAGTGTTTGCAGAGCTTAATATCGAATTTGGTCGAGATTTAATGAAGCTTTTAAAGCAGGTTAATCAAAGTTTTGTTAAGAAAACACTTCAGCAGCGAATTTATTCGGAGGAGTCGCGCAATGAAAATTCATAAGTGGTTGGTACTTTCCATGTTGTTAAGCATTCATGCTAATGCGAGTAAACATATTTACGCTGATACCTTAAACAGTGCTGCTGATATTATTGAACAACAGTTTTATCAAGAAAAAACTGGTGAACGTGTAGCAAGAGAAATTAGAAAGTCTGATTTTCAGCGACAATTTAACGAAGTTAAAGACAAACAAGAGTTTGCCGAAAGCATTTCTACGGCACTTAGAAAAATATCAAAAGATAATCATATTGGTATTGTTTACTCACCAAAGGATGTTGAACGTTATCGATTGAGGGAGCAGGCCAAGTCAAACAGCACTGCGTTTGCCAAAAACCAAGAAAATTATGCTGCCAAACTGACCGAATCTCAACTGGCCAATTTTGGGATTCAGCAACTCAGCGTATTGGAAGGTAATATTGGCTATATGGAGCTAACCTATTTTGATGGTTTTGTTGATGAAAGTGCCCCTATCTATGCCAATGCAATGAATTTTCTTAAAAGTGCAAAAGTTATCATCTTAGATCTGCGAAGAAATGGCGGTGGTAACAGTCGTATACTTCCTTTGGTTCTTGGGTACTTTTTAGGTCCTGAGCCAATTCATTTTGCTACCAAGATAGAGCGATGGAAAGCTAAATCTACACAATTATTCACTGATAGTTCGGTTAACGGAGCACGGTTTGTCGATAAGCCGATTTATATCTTAACCAGCGGTACGACTTTTAGTTTGGCTGAGCACCTTACCTATCATTTAAAAGCATTTAATCGTGCAAAAGTTGTTGGTGAACGAACTTATGGAGGTGGCAAAGCATTTGATCCTGTGGTGTTAGATAATAACTTTTATCTGCGATTGCCTAGAATCGAAATGACCAATGCAAAAACAGGCGAGATGTATCAAGAAGGTGAAGGTATTACTCCAGATATATCAGTTAGTGCAGAACAAGCCTTGGTTACAGCCTATCTCGATGCTTTAACTTTTCTTGAAAATCAGGCAAAGGCTGATGATGAGTTACAATATTATCAATGGGTCCGTCGCATTGCTCTCGCTCAAGTTAATAAACCAAAATCTCCTCCTAAATTACCACTCATATCCGCAGAGCAAAAATTTGGTGAATACAGATTTAAGACTCTTGATGGGCAGTTATGGATGTCTTTTCGATCACTGCCTTGGGTTAAGCTTATTACTTTAGTAGACGGCTACTTTTTTGATGACAGGTCAATTCAGCGTCAGTTTAAGTTTGTTGTTAATGGTGATAGCTATCAGTTGCATATCTTTAAACCATGGCAAAAAAAGCAGGTGTTGCTAGCTGAATCATTAGAAGAAATTGAACATTAATTCAATTTATAAAGAAAGCTAAGGCAAATAGGCGTTTACATTGATAGGTAAATGGATATATTGTATACCTTGTATAATATATTTTATTTAAACCGTAATATGAGGGCCTCAGATGATAACAAGTATTCCTAAAGCAAAAGTCTCCTTACTAAGTTTATGTCTCACTAGCGTTCTACTTGCTGGCTGTAATGACAATGAAAATATGTTGGAGCAACCAATTGCAAAGGAAGAAGTGAGTGCCAAGGATGTCGCCAATAGTAACCCAGAACCATTAGCACCGGTCAATGATGTACTTTCGCAAGTACACAACTGTAACGATACCATTATCTTACGCTCTCAAGCGCTGACTAAAGAACAAACCGAAGATGCCTGCAAAACTTTAGTGGGAATAGAGAATAATTTCCATGAGGTCTTTGGCACACGAGGCAAACCCGTTGCTGATGATAACAATACCGCGATGCGCGCCAATGTTTATAAAAGTCGTGATGAATTTGTTAAGTACGCGACCGCACATTTCGATATGCCAACGAATAACGGTGGCATGTACTTAGAGGGCTACCCAGATAAACCGGGAAATCAGGCGGAATTTGTCGCCTATCAGCGAGGCGAAAAAATTTGGAATTTGCGCCATGAGTATGTGCATTATTTAGATGGGCGTTTTAACAAGTACGGTGATTATTGTAGTGGTTTGCATGATGATCATGCTGGGCCTGAATATTGTCCATCTCCTCACTTGCCATACCCTCATATTGTTTGGTGGGCAGAAGGGGTCGCCGAATATATCGCACACGGCAAAAATAATGAAGCGGCGATAAAACTTGCTTCAGAGAAAACGTTCAAACTTAGTGAACTGTTTAATACCAGCAGCAATGAAAATACCGGTGGCGATCGTGTTTATCGTTGGGGCTATTTAGCGGTACGTTTTATGATGGAAAATCATCGTGATGACGTTGAGGATATGCTAAAACTCGTGCGAGCAGGTGACTGGAAAGGTTACCAAACCTTAGTGAAAGGGTGGGGAACTCAATTTGATCAAGAATTTTTCACTTGGTTAGATACTTTATCAGTGTAATTTTTACTTCATACTCTGATAAATAAAAAGGCGAAACACAATGTTTCGCCTTCATAATATTGGGTTAGCTACTTTCTTATAGCGCAGTTACATTTTCAGCTTCAGGGCCTTTTTGACCTTGCTTAACGTTGAAAGATACTGCTTGGCCGTCAGTTAATGTGCGAAAGCCATCACCTGTGATTGCGCTAAAATGAACAAAGACATCTGGGCCATTTTCTTGTTCAATAAAGCCAAAGCCTTTTGATTCATTAAAAAATTTTACTTTACCTGTTACTGTTTCTGACATACCTACATTTCCCGTAGTTAAATTAAATACAATGGCTACCATTAGCCAGTTCACGGAGTAAATGCTCTCTACCTTAAAGTACAGACAGAGAAAGGTATCCAATCACACATTACGACAGCGTCTAGGCTCGTCACACATGTTAGCTAGTATTTACTAACTCGCTTGTTGACTTTTCCTTCTCCTGAAACGCACTAACTCAACGCGAATATAGCCTAGCACAAGATTTTGCAATAAGCATGAAAAACTTTAGTCTGTTATTGTTACTTTTATTTGAAGAAAATATAAAAAAAGCCAACGATGAGTTGGCTTTCTTATCAACAATTTAGTGCTAAGCCAGTTATAGCGCTGCGATCTGAGCTTTCTGGTCAACCAGTTTTGCGAGTGCCGATTCAGCTTCTGCTAACTTTTCTTTTTCTTTGTTAATAACCGCTTCTGGCGCTTTGCTAACAAAGTTTTCGTTACTAAGTTTTCCAGCGGTACGCTGAACATCTTTTTCAAGTTTATCGATTGCTTTTGATAAACGTGCTAACTCTGCATCTTTGTCGATTAATCCTGCCATAGGAATAAGTAGGGTCATATCGCCAACAACTGCAGTGGCTGAAGCAGGTCCTTCTTCTCCTTCGCTTAATACATCAATTGACTCTAGCTTTGCTAGTGCACTTAAAAATTGCGTGTTTTCAGATAAACGACGTTGATCGTTTTCATTGACGTTTTTAAGCAGTACCGGCAAAGGTTTACTTGGTGCAATGTCCATTTCACCACGAATATTACGTACCGCAATAATAAAGTGTTTCAACCATTCTAAGTCATCAATTGCTTGCTGGTTAACTTGGCTGGCATCATAGTGCGGGAATGTCTGCACCATAATACTATCAGCACTTTTCTCAAAGTTAGTTAACGGTACGACACGTTGCCAAATAGTTTCGGTGATAAATGGCATAATCGGGTGCATTAAACGTAATAGGGTTTCTAATACGTTCACTAAGGTATGACGAGTGCCACGTTGTTGTGCTTCACTGCCTTTAAATAGCACAGGTTTAGTTAGCTCAAGGTACCAGTCACAGAACTGATTCCAAGTGAACTCATACAAGGCCTGTGATGCCAAATCAAAACGGAATGAAGCAAATGATTCATGCACCGTTTTAATGGTTTTCTGAAGTTGACCTAAAATCCAACGATCAGCTAAGGATAATTCCATTTCGCCGCCATTTTTGCCGCAATCTTGCTCTTCCGTATTCATTAACACGTAGCGACTAGCGTTCCATAGTTTATTACAGAAGTTGCGATAGCCATCAAGACGTTTCATATCCCAGTTGATATCACGACCAGTAGAAGCTACTGAGGTTAGGGTAAAACGCAATGCATCTGTACCGTGAGCTTCAATACCTTCAGGATATTCTTTTTTGGTAAGTTTAGTGATCTTCGCCGCTAGTTGCGGTTGCATCATATTACCTGTGCGTTTCTCGAGTAAATCTTCAAGCGAAATACCATCGATCATATCAAGAGGATCAACAACATTACCTTTTGACTTACTCATTTTGTCGCCATTTTCATCGCGAATTAAGCCCGTTACATAAACTTTCTTAAACGGTACTTGCGGCTGACCATTCTCATCTTTGATGAAATGCATGGTCATCATGATCATTCGGGCAACCCAAAAGAAGATAATGTCAAAACCTGTGACCAGTACGTCAGTAGAGTGGAACTTTTTCAGATCTTCTAATGTATTTGGCCAGCCTAACGTAGAAAAAGTCCATAGTGCAGAAGAGAACCAGGTATCTAATACGTCTTCATCTTGAGTTAAAACAACGCTGCTATCTAACTGATGTTTTTCACGAACCTCTTGCTCTGAACGACCCACATAAACGTTATTGTTTTGGTCATACCACGCTGGAATGCGGTGTCCCCACCAAAGCTGACGTGAGATACACCAATCTTGAATATCGCGCATCCAAGCAAAGTACATGTTTTCATATTGCTTTGGCACAAACTCAATATCACCATTTTCTACTGCTTTGACAGCAGGCTCTGCTAATGGTGCAGCGCGCACGTACCATTGGTCAGTCAGTAGTGGCTCGATGATAACGCCTGAGCGGTCGCCGTAGGGCGCTACTAAGTCATGATCTTTCACTTCAACGAGTAAGCCAAGCTTATCAAACTGATCTACGATGACTTTACGAGCATCAAAGCGGTCAAGGCCTGCTAGGTCACTCGGCAGTTCATCACTGTAAACATCACTTGGCTCACCGTTGGTGGTGTAGACTTCTGCTTTCACTAATACCGCAGCGTTCTTATCAAAGATATTAATCAATGGTAACTGATGACGTTTACCTACTTCGTTATCGTTGAAATCATGAGCTGGGGTGATTTTTACACAACCCGTGCCTTTTTCCATATCGGCATGCTCGTCACCAACGATAGGGATCAAGCGGTTTGCTAACGGCAGCAATACTTGCTGGCCAATTAAGTCTTTATAGCGTGGGTCTTCAGGGTTTACCGCAACACCAGTATCACCAAGCATGGTTTCTGGACGTGTTGTCGCAACCACTAAATAGTCTTTACCTTCAGCCGTTTTTGCACCATTGGCAAGTGGGTAACGCAAGTGCCACATGTGGCCTTTTTTATCCTTGTTCTCTACTTCCAGATCAGAGATAGCCGTATGGAATTTTGGATCCCAGTTCACCAAACGCTTACCACGGTAGATAAGATCATCCTCAAACAGGCGAACAAAGACTTCTTGAACCGCTTCTGACATGCCGTCGTCCATGGTAAAGCGTTCACGAGACCAATCAATTGAATTGCCAAGTCGACGCATTTGCTTACCAATGGTACCGCCCGACTCTTCCTTCCATTGCCAGATTTTATCGATAAATGCTTCGCGACCGTAATCATGGCGTGTTTTGTCTTCTTCAGCAGCAATTTTGCGCTCTACTACCATTTGTGTCGCAATACCTGCATGGTCAGTACCTGACTGCCATAAAGTATTTTTGCCTTGCATGCGTTGGTAGCGGATTAATGTATCCATAATCGTTTGTTGGAACGCATGCCCCATGTGCAAGCTACCAGTAACATTTGGAGGTGGGATGGCAATACAGTAACCATCACCTTTACCGGTTGGGGCAAAATAACCATTTGCTTCCCATTCTTGATAAAGCGCTTGTTCAATTTCTGAAGGATTAAATGTTTTTTCCATTGCACTAACTACTTACTTTTGATTTGTTGCTCATTGCTTTTGTTCGGCATTTATCGTTTGATTGTCGACGTTAAAACCTAATTGACGATAACCTTTAAAACGCTCTCGAGCGAGCTGCTTTAACTGTTCATCTTGTGGAACAAAGTCAATGATTTGCGAAAATTGATGAGCAAAGTTTGGCACAGTGCTCGTTAAATTTATTAATACGGGACGTCTGCCCCTTGGAGCTTGCCAACCAATTTCTACGGCTGCTCCTTGTTTTGGCCCTTCGCCGACGAGATTGTGTGGCACGAAACTCTCGGGCTCAAAAGACCATAAAAGCTCATCTATTTGATGAGCTTGTTCTTGGTTTTCTGTGTAGATATAGACTCTTTGATTCTGCCGATAATAAAAGGCCGCTTGAAAACATACATGCAATTTGGCCAGTGCTAACGGATCTTGATGATCCGTTGCCTGATTGAGTATGTAAAACATCACTTGAGTATTCATCACACTAACCTAAACGCGTTTATTCGCCTTGTTCGGCACCAGAGCGGTTCAATAAAAATTGCGTTAACATACTTACTGGGCGGCCAGTTGAACCTTTGTCCTTACCACCGCTTCGCCATGCAGTACCGGCAATATCTAAATGAGCCCAGTGGTATTTCTTGGTAAATTTCGACAAGAAACATGCGGCGGTAATTGTACCAGCACCGCGGCCACCTAAGTTACTGAAATCAGCGAATGGGCTTTCTAATTGCTCGTGATACTCTTCCCATAAAGGTAAGCGCCACGCACGATCGCCACTTTGATCCGACGCATTGATGAGTTCATGTGCCAACGGGTTGTGGGTACTTAACAGTCCAGTTGCATGTTTACCTAAGGCAATGACACAAGCCCCGGTTAATGTCGCAACATCAACCACTGCATCTGGTTCGAAGCGCTCGACATAGGTTAACGCATCACATAACACCAAACGGCCTTCAGCGTCGGTGTTTAACACTTCTACGGTTTGGCCTGACATTGTTGTTAAAATATCGCCTGGACGATAAGCATTACCACCTGGCATATTTTCACAACCGGCTAAAACACCAATCACATTAATTGGAATATTTAATTCGGCCAGTGCATGCATGGTACCTAAAACACCAGCAGCGCCACCCATATCGTATTTCATTTCATCCATTGCTTCAGATGGCTTAATTGAAATACCGCCAGAGTCAAAGGTTAACCCTTTACCCACTAAGACAATAGGTTTGGCATCGGCTTCACCACCTTTGTAGTGAATGATACTCATCATCGACTCATTCGTTGAACCACGACCCACAGCAAGGTAAGAGCCCATACCGAGCGCTTCCATGGCTTTCTCATCAACGATTTCAGTGGTGATTTTTTCGTATTCTTCGGCAAGCGTTTTGGCTTGCTCTGCTAAATAGGCAGGATTACATATATTGGGTGGCATGTTTGCTACGTTCTTACACGTGCTTATGCCTTCTGATACTGCTAAACCATGAGTGATCGCACGCTCGCCAATGGGTAACTCGCGACGAGTTGGAACGTTAAACACAATTTTACGGAGCGGACGACGTGGCTCTTCTTTACGGGTCTTTAAACTGTTAAAGCTGTATAAACAATCTTGAGTTGCTTCCACGGCTTGACGCACTTTCCAATAGGTATCGCGGCCTTTAACGTGTAACTCAGATAAGAAACATACGGCTTCCATTGAGCCTGTTTCATTTAAGGTATTAATGGTTTTGCTGATGATTTGACGATATTGACGTTCATCGAGCTCGCGTTCTTTACCACAACCCACCAATAAGACACGTTCGCTTAAAATATTCGGCACGTGATGGAGTAGTAACATTTGGCCGGGTTTGCCCTCTAAATCCCCACGACGTAATAAATTACTAATATATCCTTCGCTGATTTCATCAAGCTGCTCAGCTATAGCCGAAAGACGACGAGGTTCAAATACGCCGACGACAATGCAAGCGCTACGTTGTTTTTCTGGGCTACCGCTTTTTACACTGAACTCCATGGACTCTCCTAGTATTGTGTTAATGAAGCTTATTATTGTTTAAAACCACAAATTTAGTCACAGTTTACTGTATATTTTTTTTCAACCAAGGCTATAATTGTAGCCGCACTCAGCAAATTTGGCTAAAGGCTCACAAATTATTTTACTTATGAAAATGACAAGTTTACTTAAAAAATGTCAAAATGTCAGAAAAAAACTAAGTTTTTATAGGATTGCTTAGTGATTATTTCCCGTTATTTGTTTAAAGAAGTCTTAAAAACCCAGATCGCCGTTTTTCTGGTCTTGATGACTATCTTTATCAGTTCAAAATTCGTTCGTGTATTAGATGATGCTGCCGAAGGGGGGATCCCTGGACAGATGGTGATGCTGTTCATTGGTCTGAATATTCCTTCTCTGGCTGGAATGATTTTACCGTTAAGTTTCTTTTTAGGTATTTTGCTCGCCTACGGCCGAATTTATGCCGATAATGAAATGACCGTATTTCATGCCTGTGGTGTGAGTGAATGGTATACCACTCGCATTATGATGGTCCTTGGGGTCGTTACTGCCATTTTTACCGGTTTATTTACCCTCTATTTATCGCCGATGGCAGCAGAATATGAATATCAATTAAAAGAAGAGCTGTCAGCAGACTCAGGCTTAAGTTCTCTTATCGCTGGACGTTTTCAGCAAACGGGTAATAAAAAAGCGGTGGTATTTATTCACGATAAAGACCGCAGTGATAATCGTCTCGAAAAAGTCTTTGTTGCCCAACTTCCCGATGGTAAAGATCGCAAAAAAGAAATTATTAACTCCAGCATTGTTTATGCAAAGCATGGGCAGATATTAGAAGAGGAAAGCGGCTTACAACGCTTGATTCTGAGTGATGGTGTTCGTTATCAAAGTGATGCGGAAAACAACGAGTTTAGGCAAGTATCGTTTGGTAAGTATTATATTCAAATTCAAGATAAGAAAGTTGAACAAAAGCGTCGTAAACTCAATGCAGTACCAACGGAAGAGTTATTAGGTAGTGATAAGTCTGATTACTTGTCTGAAATTCACTGGCGCATTGCCTTTCCGGTTGCTTGTTTAATCTTAGCGTTGGTGGCAGTGCCACTAAGTGAAGTGAATCCACGGCAAGGTAAGTTTGCCAAAATGCTGCCAGCGTTGCTGCTATTTTTGGGGTATTTTTTACTATTAACCAGTTTACGCTCGAGTATTGAGCGGGGTGTTATACCGGGTACCGTTGGCTTATGGCCGATTCATTTTGTTGTTTTCGTTCTCGGGGTTACGTTAATTTTACAAGATAGAAAGTCAGGTATGCGATTACGAGCCAAGTTACCTAAGTTCTTTAAAACGGCGAAGGAAGCATAATGAAAATTTTAGACGTGTATATCGGTAAAATTATTGCTTCAACCACCAGTATTACGTTAGCTGTTTTTGTTAGTTTGAGCGGCATCATTAAATTTGTTGAGCAAATGAAGGCAGTTGGCAGTGGTAACTACGACTTATCTCATGCAGCACTGTTTGTTTTGTACGCCGTACCGAGAGATGTTGAAGTGTTCTTTCCGTGGTCAGCGTTGATCGGTGGTTTGATCGGTATGGGGATGCTGGCCAGCAATAGCGAATTAGTGGTTATGCAGGCGGCTGGTTTATCTCGTCTAGATATCACGAAATCGGTGATGAAGGTCGCCGCCGTGTTGGTTGTGATTAGCATGATGGTGGGCGAATGGCTAGCGCCGGTGGGAGAAGCTGCCTCACGTGAAATTAAAGCACAAGCGCTTTCAAGTGGTAGTTTAATCTCGGCGAAAAATGGTGTTTGGGCAAAAGATGGTGATTTTTTTGTCCACATTGAAGAAGTTGAAGATAAAGGTACGTTAAAAGGTATTGAAATTTATGGCTTTGATGAGCAGTTGCAGTTAAAAAGCTGGCTATCAGCAGCGAGTGCAGTTTATCAAACCGATGCGTGGCAATTGCAACAAGTGAGTGAAACGTTTATCGATGATAAAGTCAAAACCATTGAGCTTAATAGCAAAGCTTGGGTGTCAACGTTAACCCCAGATAAGCTCGGCGTGGTTACCGTTAAACCTGAATCATTATCGATCAGAGGATTAGTTGATTACCTCGAATACCTTAATGAAAACCAGCAAGATACCAGCCGTTATCAATTAGCGTTTTGGCGTAAGGTAATGCAACCGATCAGTGTCGCGGTGATGCTGTTGCTGGCCTTGTCTTTTATATTTGGCCCGTTGCGCTCAGTCTCTATGGGCGCGCGTATCATGATGGGGGTTGGTATGGGGATCGTGTTTTTCCTAACCAACGAGGTATTTGGCTCATTCAGTTTACTGTATCAGTTGCCGCCGATATTTGGTGCACTTCTACCCAGTATGCTGTTTGTCACTATCGCCTGGTATTTAATGAAACGGAAAGTGAGCTAATCTAAGGACAATGGCTATTATCAACAATAGCCATTGCAGAAAATCAACAGTACCTAAATCTTTAGCATAGAAAAATTTAGACGGTTAGCTCAACAACATTGTTATAACCTACCACGATTCGCTTCAAGCGATAGCACTACCACCTCGGTATTGGTGACTTGGTCTTGTAAGCTTTGTTTATTCTTAAGGTTAACTAGCACCCATAAATTGCCTAACCCTAATAGTGTTGGCAATAAACGTAGCAGCGCGGTTTTCTTTGATATCAATGTTCCGTCAAGGTTTTGTACGCGAAGCTTCCACGCTTTCATTCCTAGGGTTTGACCGCTTTTACACCAAAAGTAAATAAAAAAGTAAGCGACCCAGGCAAGACTCCAGCTATAAATTAAGCCACTGTATACTAGTGATGATTGCTGCGCTTCAATGAGGTGTTGGTGTCCATTCATATCCACTAGACCATAGTATGCAAGCACTGCAAAAATTAAAAAGCCAACGGCACCAGCAACCATATATACGGCAATTGCTACCAATAAATCATAGATATAAGAAGCAAAACGGCGAAAAAAACCAGCACGGGGAAAGCTGGTGTAATCAAAGCTTGTCATAACAGTTACACAAAAAAAATTTGTCGTAGTTTAGCAAAGCTAGCTCTGGAATATAAGCTACCGCAACGACAATCGCATTATCGATTGCCATTACGGTAGAAATGGTTAGGCGCGCTTAATACCGTAAAAGGCGCAATAGAGCACAGGTACCACACCTAAGGTTAATAAAGTACCTATTCCTAGGCCAAAAGCTATCGCGTTAGCCATACCGTAAAACATTGGGTCTTTACCAATAATTAACGGCAGTAAGCCCATTATGGTGGTGATTGTGGTCATGGTAATTGGGCGTAAGCGCGTAATACAGGCGTCAACCACCGCTTGGTAGGCTTCTTTACCTTCATTCATCTCGATTTGAATACGGTCGATTAGCACAATGGCATTATTGATAATAATACCGGCCAAGCTGTATAACCCTAGCGTTACCATAAAGCCAAAAGGAGCGTTCATCAGCATTAAGCCAATAACCGCACCTATAAATGACAATGGCATGGTTAAACTGATCACTAACATTTTACGGTAAGAGTTAAACTGCATCACCATTAAAATAATAATTAAACCAATCACTATCGGCATATTAGCACTAAGCGCGGCTTGTGCTGCTTTTGACTCTTTGATCACCCCGTCATATTCAATGTGATGATTTACCGGTAAGTCAGCGCTTAAGGCACTAATTTTGTCATCAATAATAAGTTTTAAGTCTTCAGCGGCCATTTGCGTATTGCGTGCTTCAATGCTAATGGTTCTAAACATATCTTCGTGACGAATGACCGAGTATTGATGCGCTGGGCCAAAGGTTGCTACCTGAAACAATGGCACAGGTTTTAGCGTTTTAGGTGAATAAATATTGAGTGTTCGTAACCGATCTAAATTGTGGCGCTCACCTTCATGGGCACGAAACACAACTGGAATAATTTCATCGTCTTCACGAAACTCAGTCACTTGTTTACCCGAAAAATAAGCTTCCAAAGCTTGTGCTATGTCTGCTGATGTTAATCCTGCACGTTTAGCGCGATGCTGATCAATTTGCACATCGATTTTTGCGATTAAGTTTTCCCAATCATTTCTAACATCAATGGTATTAGGGGTTTGCTCTAACACCTCCATGATTTGTTGCGCTTTACGATACAAAACATCGCTATCTGGGCCTTTAACCTGAATTTTGATGGTGCTCGAGTCTGAAGGACCTAAGAACATTTTCTTTACTCGTGCCGAAATATTGGGAAAAGTTGCTTCTAAACGAGTATCAAGCTCTGCGACTTTTTTGGTAACGTCAGTGGTTTCGGCAACGTTTAAGACAATAAAGCCTTTGTTTTCGGCAGGATCTTCTGGGTTGAGCGATAACACAAAACGCGGGCCACTAAAGCCAACATAACCAGAATAACTTTCAATAAACTCGAGATTGTCTGCATTATTGAACCAGTTGAATATTTCCTTCATTTGACGGTTCGTTTCTTTAGAAGAGGTACCGTTAGGTAAGTCAATATTAACTAATATTTGGGTGCGATCAGAATCAGGGAAAAACTGTTTAGCCACCGTTGACATGCTTAGCACCGCACCAATAAATAGCATCACCATGGCCGCCATAAATAGTGCTTTATACTCGAGTACCCAGTGCAGAAATTGCTCATAGCGTAGATAGAGAGTGTTCACGACAGAGGCGTTATTTGATACCTCGTCGTGATGAACAACATCGTCATGAGAAATAAAGAAGTAACACAAGATGGGGGTCACACATAAAGCCAAGATCCAACTGGTTAGCAGAGTGATAAGAATGACTAAAGAGATCGAGCGAGTGTATTCACCAGCAACGTGTTCAGCGAGCATCAATGGTAAAAAGAATAAGATGGTTGTCGCAGATGAACTTAGTAATGGGATCGCTAATTCTTTAGAGCCTTGGACCATTGCCTGATAACGCTTTGCCCCTTCTTCAAGGCGACGTTTGAAATCTTCGGCAATGACAATGCCATTATCCACTAAAAGCCCCAATGAAATAATTAACGTCGCTAAACTCATCCGCTCAAGTTTCATGTCGGCAAATTGCATGATAGATAAGGTGGCCAGCATCACAAAAGGCACAATGGCGCCAACAATTAAGCCGGTGCGCATACCTAAAAATATCACCACGACAACCAAAACAATTGCTAAGGTTTGCAAGACATTGATTGATACACCTCGAACGGTTTTCTCCACTTGCTCTGCTTGGTATGTTGCAACGTCAAGTTGATAGCCGATAGGTAAGGTTTGAATAACCTCATCGAGGGTTTTCATAAACCGCGGCGCATATTCTAAGATATTGCTGTCAGGCAACATTGAGGTTGCAAAAAATATCGCGGGTTTGCCATTAAAATACGCCAATTTATCGGGGGGATCGATAAAGTCACGCTTAATTGTCGCAATGTCCGTTAGGGTGATGAAATTTTCACTTTGTGGAATATTAATTTGAGTGTTGGCAATATCATCAACATGAACATAGTTACCTGAAGGCTCAACAATAAACTTTTTCGCGCCAGTATCGATTTGTCCGCCAGAGCGAATGACATTTTGCTTTTGTAATTCACTAATGAGTTGATTTGGGGAAATACCCAGTTGCGATAGTTTGCTGTTCGACACTTCGACATAGATACGCTCAGCATGGTTACCCATGATCTCTATTTTCTTGGTACCTTCAACAGCGTATAAGGTATCACGAATATGTTGAGCTACGTCATACATCTGGCCCATATCAAAGCCATCAGCAGTTAGTGCCAAGGTGATCACTGAAACATCGCCAAACTCATCATTGACAAAAGGTGGCGCTGTGCCTTGTGGCATTTTGCCGTGCGCAGCATTCACTTTATTTCGTAAATCTTGCCAAATATTGTCGAGGTTAAAGTATTTGTCATAAACCTTAACGTGAATGGTTGATAAACCAGTTGCCGAGGCCGATTTGATCTCTTTTACTTCGGGAATTTTACGAATTTCTTCTTCGAGCTTTTTGGTAATGAGCTGCTCAACACGCTCTGGAGACATCCCAGGAAAAGCGGTTGAAACAATCGCCTCTCTGATGGTGATGGTTGGGTCTTCTTGCGCTGGTAAAGTAAAGTAAGCAAATACGCCATTAATCAATAACAAAGCAACGATCAATAGCACACTTTTGCGATACTTAAAGGCTATCTCGGTTAAATTCATGGTAACCTCTTAGTTAAATCGCTGGGTGCTGTCATCAAGTAAAGTCACTTGTTGGCCATCACGTAAAAACGCTACCCCCGCGATGGCAATAATGTCGCCAGTTGATAATCCTTCAGAGACAAATACTTGATTATTCAAAATGTTTTCGGTTTTGATCTGTTGTTTTTTAACCGTACCTGATGCTTTGTCAAAGACAAATACATAGGTTTTTTGTTCTAACCCCGCGCTAAGCGCACTCAATGGAATGCTATACGTGGTGCCTTGGTAACCATTTAAACCGCGCCCAGCGAAGGTAAAGTCAACTTCGGCGGTCATGCCGGCGCGCAAACTTTCGTTTTCTTCCATTAAAATAACGGTAACAGGGAACGCATTTGCAGACTCAGCTCTGGTGCCAATTTCATTGATTTGGCCTTTCACGGTTAGGTTAGGTAAAACAGGAAAACGAACCATTAATTCGCTGTCCTTTTTCAGTTCCTGAATTAACGTTTCAGGCACCATAACTTCGATCTCTAAACCATGTTGCCCTTCAATTTCAAAGCTGGGTTGACCAGCGCCAATTTGCTGTGATGGTTCAATTAAACGTTTTGTAATAATGCCGTCGTAAGGGGCCTTTAAGGTACTGTCTTGTAGGTTTTTCTTGGCAATATCGAGCTGAGCTTGGGCGACATCTACCGCGCTACTACTTGACTCAAAGGCCGCCTTTGCATTGTCAAAGCCTGATTGCGATACCAGACCTTGATTAATCAGTTTACCGTATCGTTCAAAGCTACTTTTTGCTTCTGACATTGCCGCATTGGCTTTATCTAATTGCGCTTGAGCTGCTTGAACGCTCAAATCAAAACTGCGTTGATTCAGTTTAGCAATGGGCTGGCCAGCACTAACCGACTCGCCCAAGCGCACATAGACCTCGGCAACTTTACCCGGTACTTCAAAGCTTAACGTGGCGGTTTCTACAGGTGCGACGATGCCAGATAGGGTGCGCAACTGTTCGAAATTACTCTCACTGACTTCCATCCAAGCAATCGGGCGAATCGCCTTTTCTTTATTTTCTGTTGGCTGATTACATGCCGATAGCACAGTCATGAGTGTTATCAAAATTAAAAAGCGCATTAGTGTTCCTTTTAAAAAGTAAAATTTACCGGGCAAGTACTCAAAACGTAAATACTTGGCCACCTAAAGGTGCATTGTGTTTAAAAGCTTATCAAACATTCTTTTGGCGTTATTTATTGACAAAAAGCGCAATAAAAGCGAGCAATAACGCGGTTAATGTATGCTTTAGTAAAGGCAAAATATAATAAATTGCAAATTGGTACTACTCAGTACCGGATAGTTTGGTACTATGTAGTACCAAAGTCAACCATAAAATGTTAATTACCGTTTTTCTATGCCAAAAATTTCTGAGAAATTAGCCAAACCCTTATCGGATAGAGGTCAGCGCATCCTTGTGGTTGCGCAAAAGCTATTTTTACAGCATGGATTTGATAACACCTCATTAGAGATGATCATCAATGAATCAGGTGGTTCACGTCGTTCTATTTATGAAGAATTTGGCAATAAGCAAGGGTTATTAATCGCGGTATTACGTGAAAAGGTCGCCTTGCAGCGAAGTGCATTGGAATCGTTAGATAAAAATTTGCCACCGCAAGACGCATTAACCAGCGTGTGTGTGAAATTCGTTACTGGGATGCTTTCTGAAACAATGTTGGCGTTGTTTCGCGTGGTGAGTCAGTTAGTGGTTAAAATGCCAGAAATTGGCGAATATATTTACCAACAAGGGCCAATGCAGTGCCGTGGCTTAATTGGTAATTACCTTGCTGAACTTGAACAACAAGGCGTGGTAGTGATAGATGATAAAGAATATGCTGCGCAATTATTGATTGAAATGGCCAAAGGGCGCTTGCAGTTCAAATCACTTTTATTGCCCAATACTCAGATCAGCCAAGAAGAGATAAATACCGAAGTTGCTCGAGCGGTTAAGTTATTTTTGCGGGCCTATGCACCTTAATAAATGAGATAATCTATCGCTAAGTTGCTTTGACGCTTAAATATTCAGCAATTGAGCCGTTGGCGATTAAAAAAAGTTGCTAAGTCACTTTAATTTCGTATAATGCCAGCACTTCAAGCAGCTTTGCTTGGTGTCACTGTGTCGCCGGAGTGGTGGAATTGGTAGACACGACGGATTCAAAATCCGTTGCCTTTGCGGGCGTGACGGTTCAAGTCCGTCCTCCGGTACCATGTTCTGTGTATTAACCACAGAAAAACATAAACCAGCTATTAAGCTGGTTTTTTTGTGTCAGTTTTTTATTTTTTTGAAGTGGCTTGGGCTATAAATAATGGTATCTAATTGATAGTGAACCTAGTTTGATATTTTCGTCATAACCATCTTTGAGGTTTGTAAAGGCATACCCTATGCCAACGCTGAACGATTTACTAAAATGATACAAAGCACTAACTTCAATTGCAGTGTCTTTTTCACTAGAGTACTTAGTAAAACTCGCTTCACTGCCTAGCTCAATGTTTGTGGTAACCAGCGAGCGAATTCCTGTTATTAGGCCATAACCATTTTCGTTTAAATCAGCAAAGTAGTAACCTTGAGACTTTTTGTTTGAATAACCCAACGCAGCATATATTTCCGTCGATTGTGTTAATTCCAATTTATAACCCAAGTCAACATTTGTCGTATCAAAATCCAATTTAGAGCTACCGTAATAGCCTCTATCATCCTGGGTTAATGAACGATAATAAGCCTTTACATAGACGTTTTCATTAATAAGGTAAGACCCCTTAAGCATTTCAGCTCTCGTGTTTTTATATTTTGTATTATAGATATCTGCTTTGTATGCTTGTGCTTCGATATAATTCCATTTTAATAACTGTTTGTCTGTTTCAGTTTCTATTGAGATATTCTCCGCCTTAGAAAAAGGAGAATATAATAAGCTAATAAGTATGATTGGGTAGTAATAAGATTTCATGCTAGTCCTTCGTTTAAAAATCAGTAACCCTCTTCATGAGAGGTACTTTTGGTATCGATAAATAGCGGCGTATTTTATTAGTAGTACGAGCAATGTCAAAGCGAATATTCTACAGTTCGTTTGAAGTTGATAACGAAGGGGATTTAATTAAGATCCGACAGAGGGCTGCGTACCCCATTTGCACCATGTTCAATAATATGGGTATAAATTTGTGTGGTGCGCACATCAGTATGTCCTAATTGTTCTTGCACCGTACGAATGTTCTGCGCAACTAAATCAGGACACTTTTCTTAAGGAATTTAGCTCATACTCTACTGGTGACAGATCACCGTTAGCAGTATGAAGCCTTTCTAAGTTGTAATAGCGCATATACGCAGCTACATCGT